>JANORY010001149.1:0-2899 GCA_031415535.1 Burkholderiales bacterium
CGCGCAGGCCATCACCGAGCAGATTCATGCTCAGCGCCGCCAGGCTGATCGCCAGACCCGGAAATAACATGACCCACCAGGCTTCGACCGAATAGTCGCGCCCCTCGGCGATGATGTTGCCCCAGCTCGGTGTCGGTGGCGGCGGCCCAATGCCCAGAAAGCTCAGCGTGGCTTCGGCCAGAATGGCATAGGCGAATACAAAAGTCAGTTGCACCACTAACGGGCCCATACAGTTGGGCAACAGGTGCCGCGCAATGATGCGCAGCGACCCGGCACCTGCGACCCGAGCCGCCTCGATGTATTCCGCCTCGCGAATCACCAACACTGCGGCGCGGACGATGCGCGCCGTACGCGGCACATAAGCGACCCCGAGTGCGACGATGACACTGGCCGCCTGCGGACCCAGCGCCGCACTGATGCCTATGGCGAGGATGATCGCCGGGAATGCCATCAGCGCATCCATACAGCGCATCAGCGGTGAGTCAAGCCGCCGGAACTGTCCGGCCACGACACCGATGGCCGTGCCGACCACACCCGACAGCAATGCCACCGATAAGCCAACCCACAGTGACAGTCGCGCACCGTGCAGCACACGCGCCAAAACGTCGCGACCGTACGCGTCAGTTCCGAACGGAAAGCGCGCCGACGGTGGCTGAAAGCGAAACCGAGTCTGCATCGCGGTGGGGTCAATGCCACGCAGCCAGGGTCCGAATACGGCAGCCAGCACCAGCAAAAGCACCACCACCAGGCCGATACGAAATGATCGATGAGCCCACTGCTTGCGCGCGACTGGCCAGCGCCGGCGCGGTGCGAGTTCCGGGACCGCGACCAGCAGGCCGACCACCCCCTCAGTCATAACGCACTCGCGGATCGACCCAGGTGTAGATCATGTCGACCACAAAATTCACCAGCACAAAGGCGAAACCGAACAACAGCAAGGTACCCTGGATCAGGGGATAGTCTCGCGCCATGATTCCTTGCACCACCATGCGACCGACGCCCGGCAGCGCGAACACCTGTTCCAGCACCACCGAGCCGCCAATCAGCAAACTCAAAATGATGCCGCTGGCGGTCACGACCGTCATCAAAGCGTTGCGCAGCCCGTGCTTGAACACCGTCTGGAATTCGCTCACGCCTTTGGCGCGTGCCGTGCGGATGTAGTCCTGGCTCAGCACGTCGAGCATCGCCGAGCGCGTCATCCGCGCCAGATAGCCGATCTGAAACAGAGCCAGCACGGCGGCCGGCTGAATCAGCGACGCGAACCAGCCGCCGGGATTCTCCGCTAGTCGAACATAGCCCGACGAGGGGACCCAACCCAAGGTCACGCTGAAGAGGATCACCGACACGATGGCGATCCAGAACGAGGGCACTGAGACGCCCAGCAGTGCCAGGCCCATCACCAGCGAATCGATGCGTGTTCCGCGGTAACAGGCTGCCAGCACACCGAGCAAGGTGCCGACCGGAAGGGTGATGGCGAACGCCAGCAGCGCCAGTGACAGGGTCACCGGCAGGCGCTCACCGACGGCCGACAGGACGCTTTGATTCAGACCCAGCGAACGCCCGAAGTTACCCTGAGCGAGTTGCGTGAGCCACTGCAACAACTGTTGCAGCAGCGGCCGGTCCAGGCCCAATTCGGCGCGCAGTCGGCCGATCGCCTCGGGCGATGCGTCGGCACCGGCGATCACCACCGCCGGGTCGCCGGGGAGCAGATGCATCAGGAAAAACGCAATCATCGCCACCAGCAGCAGTACGGGTATGGCCTGCAACAGCCGTGTCGACAGCAGGCGTAGTCCGTTCATCGGCGTCGTCAGAGTTGTGCGGTCTGGCTGACCTTCTACTTCAAGCTGACGTTCCAGAACACCGGCAGGTAATAACCGCTGAAGCCGTCGACCTTTTTGGTGTTGACCGCGCGCAAGGTGCCAACATCGGCGATCTTGATCATGTAGGCTTGCTCAAGCACCTGCTTTTCGATTTGACCCCAGGCTTCCTGGCGTACCTTCAGGTCCGGTGACCCGTACAGTCGCTCAAAGGCGGGATCCATGACTGGCTCGCTCTTCAGTTGCGTGAAGGTATAGAGCACCGAGCGCCACGCCTGCGGTCCGAGCAGCGGGTTCGAGCAGAAACCGGTTGTCGAGACGTTCCAGGTGCCGGTGCCGCGCTGCATATTGCTGGCATTGGTGGTCCAGTCAACCACGTCAACCTTGACGTTCATGCCCGCCCCCTTGAGCTGCTCTGACAGCACTAAAATCGCGTCGCGGTGGTGGGCGTTGTTTGAGTTGGTCTGCAGCACAATCGGCTCGCCCTTGTAGCCGGCCTGTTTGAGGAGGTCCTTGGCTTTGGCCGGATTTTTCTGGTCGTAGTAGGCCTTCATCGTTTCACCCTGGTAGTACGGGGTGCTCGCATAAACCAGCGAATGGTTGCGCATCGACACGCGGCCCATGGCACCGGTGATTTCGTCGACATTAACGACCGAATTGATTGCCTGTCGTACCAGCGGGTCCTTGGTCAGTCCCTGCTGAGTATTGAGCACATATACCTGCATGCAGAACGGAAAGATCTTGACGGCGGAGAGATCGCTGCGGCCATCGAGTCGCTTGGAAAGGTCCGGTGGCACGTCCGCCACGACGTCGACGTCACCGGCCTGCACGGCGGCAATTCTGGCGTTCGCCTCGGGGATAAAACGGTATTTGATGGCATCGAGATAGGCGGTGCGCCGTCCAGCAAAACCGTCCGGTTCACTCGAGCTTTCGTTGGCCACATAGTCATCGAATCGCTTGATGAAGAGATGACTGTCCTTGACCCATTCGCCTAGCATGAACGGGCCGGTGCCGATCACATCGATGCCTCGCGCCGGCTTGTCTTTCTGCTCGGCCGGCAGGATCACGAACGGATACACGGG
>JANORY010001150.1:0-1126 GCA_031415535.1 Burkholderiales bacterium
ATATCGACGATGGTCAGCAGCGTAGGATCGACTCGATTCCAGGCCTGTGCCCATTGCGGCAAGTCCTTGAACAGCGAGCCGACGATGTCGTTGTAGATGACGAACTTGACCAGAACCGCCAAGGCTGGCGCGGTAAAGTACAACAGGAAAATAAAGAACAACGACCAGGTTACCGAAGCGCGCGCTTCCCGGACCGAAGGTGTTGTGTAATAACGCATCAGAATATGCGGTAGTGCCGCCGTTCCGACCATTAAACAAAACACTAAAGCCAGAAAGTTCTTGCGCGAAATGTCGCGTGCTTTTTCAGTGGCACCCGGGTACGGCTCGCCATGTCGCAACGGCGGGTTGGCACGGGCACCCCCGGCTTTCTCCCTGGTCCAAGCAGCTTTGGCGTCTGCCTCGGACTTCGGATAGGCTTTTAGCGCATCCTCGGCCTTGGTTTTTGCATCGCCTGCAGCAGCACTGGTAACCGCCGCCTCAAGTCCGGATTTCCCTTCGGCATACGCCTTGGCGGTATCTTTCAATTTCAGATCGGCCGCTGCGGCGCGCGACTTGAAGATTTCCCGAACTTCCTTCTCCTTCGGGTCGTTGATCAGTTTTTCCTCAAGTACCGTGACCTTCGACATTTGACTGCCGTAGATCAACTGAGGAATCGGAATGCCGGTTTGTTTGACGGCCAGCCAGATCACTGGAATCAGATAGGCAACGATCAAGATGATGTACTGCGCAACTTGCGTCCAGGTAACCGCTTTCATACCGCCTAAGAACGAGCAGACCAGAATACCGCCCAGCCCCAGGAAAATCCCGATGGTGAAGTCAACGTCCGCCAAACGAGTTGTGATCAGCCCGACGCCGTAAATCTGCGCGACCACATACGTGAACGAGCAAACAATGGCAATGATTGAGCCAACAATTCGTGGGAAATTGCCGCCATAACGCGCACCCAGAAAATCGGGAATGGTGAATTGACCGAATTTTCGCAGGTACGGAGCCAGGAACAGCGCCACCAGCACGTAGCCACCGGTCCAACCCATGATGAATGCGAGTCCGTTATAGCCAGCCAGGTACAAGGTTCCGGCCATGCCAATAAACGACGCTGCGGACATCCAGTCGGCACCGGTTGCCA
>JANORY010001151.1:0-4354 GCA_031415535.1 Burkholderiales bacterium
ATGCCCTCGAGACGGCACTCACAAGGCATTGGAACCCGCTGAAGATTGCCGAACATGCCGGTAGTTTCACCTGGGATCGCAACGTCAATTCGATGCACCAAATCGTGCTGGCGGCGATAGCACGCGGTTGAGAATTGATAGTAAGATCTGCCAGGGTTAAGTCCTCCCCGGTCCTAGTCATGCTTCGGAAGCCCAGCAAATGAACGCCAAGAGCCCCGCCGCCGCCAAGGCGATTCCAGTCGCCACACCGACCACCCAAACGTTCTGGGACGGTACTCGAGCGGGTGAATTGCGTATTCAGCATTGCGCAGCCTGTGCGCACAATTTTCTGTACCCCCGCACCCATTGCCCGGCCTGCGGTTCGGCGAAGACAGAATGGATCAAAACCAGCGGGCGTGCCCATCTGTACTCCTACGTCATCAGTCACCGGGCGGCGCCGGGCTGGGAAGGCGAGGTACCGTACGTGATCGCCGTAGTTCAGTTGGACGAAGGACCGCGAATGTTGTCGAACCTGGTTGGGGTAGCGGCGGATCCTGCCGCGCTGGTGCTTGATGCACCGCTCGAGGTCGTGTTCGAGGCACGGGGCAACATGATGTTGCCGCTCTTTAAGCCAACTACCCATCGTGCAGACGCCCATGCAGACACTCCAGCAGCCCCTGTAGCGAACTACGGGGCAAGGCCATGAAGTCCACCCACATCGTCATCGCTGGCGCTGCGGAGACCGAACTGGGCGCGCTGCCACACCTCTCCGAGTTGGACCTGCGTGCTGATGCCGCACACCGTGCTCTGGCCGATGCCGGACTGGGCATCGCCGACATTGACGGCATAACCAGTGCCGTCGAGTCGCCGATTGATGTCGCGCATTACCTGGGCATCACGCCAAGTTGGTACGACGGCACCTCGGTCGGCGGTTGTTCGTTCCTGGTTCATGTTCGGCATGCCGCCGGCGCGATCCGCGCTGGACTGTGCACTACCGTTCTGGTCTTGCACGGTGAGTCCGGACGTTCGCGGGTTGGTGCAGTGCCCCGACAGCGGCCGGCCTACGGCATGCTCGGTCAATTCGAATCACCGTACGGTGCCTTCGCGCCGCCGAATATGTTCACCTTACCGGTCATGCGTTTTTTAAAAGATACCGGTACTACCCATGAGCAACTCGCTGAGGTGGTGGTCGCGCAGAGCCATTGGGCGGCTGGCAATCCGCGTGCCAGCCGAAACAAACTGCTGACGGTCCAGGACATCATGGCGTCGGAGCTGATCGCCTATCCGTTTCACAAGCTTGAATGCTGCGTTGTTACCGACGGCGGCGGCGCGTTGCTGATTACCAGCGCCGATCGCGCACGCAATTTGCGAACCGCTCAAAAACCGGTGTATTTGCTGGGCTCAGGCGAAGCCTGCGACAGCCCCATGATCTCGATGATGGACGACATGACTTCGTCGAAGGCATTCAAGCGCTCCAGCAAGGCGGCGTTTGCAGAGGCAGGTATTAAACACGCCGACGTTGATCACCTGATGGTCTACGACGCCTTCGCGCATATACCGCTGTATGGCCTTGAGGATCTCGGATTCGTCGGCCGTGGTGAGGCCGGCGCATTCATTCAGGCCGGTCACACCCGTCCCGGTGGCAAGTTACCACTGAATACCAACGGCGGCGGCATCCTCTACACCCACACCGGTATGTACGGCATGTTCGCGATCCTCGAGGCGGTCCGGCAGTTGCGCGGCGAAGCCTACAAGCAGGTCAGCGGCGTCAAGACCAGTGTGGTGCAAGGC
Source organism: Burkholderiales bacterium (assembly GCA_031415535.1). Taxonomy (GTDB): domain Bacteria; phylum Pseudomonadota; class Gammaproteobacteria; order Burkholderiales; family Burkholderiaceae_E; genus JANLTP01. Next base: position 1,771 of record JANORY010001151.1, read on the forward strand.
GTCGGCGGTATGTTCACCGCAGCCGCGACGCTGGTGTTATCCAACCAGAAACCCTAGCGGCTACTCGCCCAGAACCTGCGCAAACAAGCTCAGACTTGCCGACGCGAACGCGATCATATTTTGAACTCGATCGGCGCTGCCGGTACGCAGCGTAATGACCCGCTCGAGGCTACCCGCCACGGCCAGGCAACTATGCCCGGCCGGATCGCCATAAGGATTGCCAGTCGGCCCGGTTGCGCCGGTTTCCGACAGCCCCCAACTCGCCGCAAAACGCTGACGTGAGGTTTGTGCGAGCAGCAACGCGTAGGGTTCGCTGGCCGAGCGGATGCCGCGCAGGGATTCATTCGGCAGGTCCATCAACAGTTGCCGTGCCAGGCGCGTATACACCACCGCGCCACCCAGAAAATAGGCGGATGCGCCGGGAACCGCCAACAAGGCAGCAGAGATTAGCCCGCCAGTTGAGGACTCGGCAACCGCAACGGTCTCCTTGCGTTGCTTCAGCAATGACCCGACCCGTTCTCCCAACACCAACAATTGAGCATCCATTGTGTGCCCCCTTAGCTCGACTTTTACCTAACCGGCAATTGTGTTGGCCTGCGCCACATAACCACGATTCCAGCTCGGACTGATCGTCAGATCATTGATACAAACGTGGCTGGGCATGCGGGCCAGAAACAACATCAGCTCGCCACAGTCCTCGGGCTGGACCATCCGGGCACGGTCCTCGACACTGACCGGTATCGGGCGCTTGTCAAGAATCGGCGTCGACACTTCGCCGGGGCACACTGCGGTGGCGCGAATGCCATTGATGCATTCCTCGATATTGATACTCTCCGTCATCGCGTTCATGCCGGCCTTGGCCGCGCTGTACGCCGGACCGGTCAGCGTACTGACATGACGGGCCGCCCAGGATGAGATGTTGATGATCAAGCCATCCTTTTGTTGACGCATCATCGGCAGTACCGCGTGACAGCAATAAAACGCACCGTCCAGATCAATTCGAATGACCTGATCCCAATCGGGTCGCGACAAATGTTTCCAGTTGCGCTTCAGCACATTCAAACCGGCACTGTTCACCAGCACATCAAGGCGGCCCTCTTTCGCCGCAATGTCGTCGGCCACAGCCTGCACCGCTGTGGCGTTCGTAACATCGAGCGGCACAACACGAGCCTGCCCGCCTTGCGTATTGATTTTATCGGCGATGAGATTCAGTTCTTTCTCGCGCCGGCCTGACAAGATCAACTGCATACCGGCAGCGCCGTAGGCCAACGCCGAACCGGCACCGATGCCCGTGCCAGCCCCGGTGATCCAGGCTACCTTACCCTTCAGATTGCGCATGTCGCCCTCCCTTTGATTTAGTGCAGTGGAGTCTAACCAATTACCAGCGCAAGCGACATCAGGACTTCGAGCCCGGTTTCAACCGACTAGAATGCTTCTCTTCGTCGATCCCGGCATACAAACTCATGACAACCACTTCACGCCGAGTCAGCGCGGCCGTACTCATCATTGGCAATGAAATTCTGTCGGGCCGAACGCAGGACACCAATCTGGCCTACCTGGCCAAAAAACTTAACGAATACGGCATTCAAATTCTCGAAGCGCGCGTGGTCGCCGATATCGAAGCGGATATTGTTGCTGCGGTCAATGCCTTGCGCAGTCGCTTCGACTATGTATTTACCACCGGTGGCATTGGCCCGACCCATGACGACATCACCGCCGAATGCATCGCCAAAGCATTCGGTGTTCCGTTGGTCGTCAACGACGAGATCGCTCAAATCCTGCAACGTCGCGCCGCCCCGCCGGAGATCATGGCAGCACGCATGCGCATGGCGCGAATTCCAGCCGGCGGCGGCCTGGTTCGCAACCCGAACGGGCCACATGGCTTCTACATCGACAATGTTTACGTTCTGGCCGGAATTCCTTCGGTCATGCAAGCGATGATCGGCTCATTGGACGGTCAGTTGCGGCGCGGCGAACAGATTGAATCGCGTTCGGTCACAGCCTACCTGCCCGAAAGTCATATCGCCCAACGGCTCGGCGATATTCAATTGCGCTTCCCGCATCTGGATCTCGGCAGTTATCCGTTCAGCCGCAATGATCGCTACGGCACCACCCTGGTGATGCGCGGCAGCGTTGGCGAGGATCTTGACGCGATGCTGGAACTGGTCAAACAAATGATCGTGGATTTAGGTGGCACGCCGAGCGATGAAAGTCGTGGCTGAATAGAGAGCGCTCAGTTAAGCTGAGTTAAAAGTTCGGCTACGACAGATCGGCTACCGCCAGCAGCGCTTGATCCCGCAACTGTCGCTTTAAAATCTTGCCGGACGCGGTTCGCGGTAACGGTTCGACTGCCTTAAAAATGTGTCTGGGGATTTCGAATCGTGCCAGCCGGCTGCTCAAGAACTCACGCAGCGAATTGATATCCAGGTTTGAACTGCAATGGATGGTGGCCGCCACCTCTTCGCCCAGACGTTCATCGGGCAGCGCGTAGACCGCCACCTCATAAACATCCGGATGCTCCAGCAAGGCGGCCTCGACCTGGCCACAACCGATATTCTCACCACCGCGGATGATCAAATCCTTG
>JANORY010001152.1:0-12629 GCA_031415535.1 Burkholderiales bacterium
GACCAAGGTGTGTAAGCCGGCATCATCAATCTTCAGATACTCAACCGCGTTGATCATCCGTACGCCGCGCCGCGCCAGCGTCGCGCGGTGCGTCCAACCGGTCGTTCTGCCGAGCGACTTGCCGAGCGGCTCTGATTTTCGCTGCATCAAATAGACCGTTCGTTGGGCGACGGCCACCTCAGGCCGCACACCAGTCACGCCACCGCGTGGATGATTCTTGAAGTCAATGCCCCATTCGCGCGCAAACACATCGATGTCCAATGCGCCGGATACGCCCTCATGTGACACCAGTTCGGCGACATCGAAGCCGATGCCACCGGCACCCATTATGGCGACGCTCGTGCCAACCGCCTTGCGCCCCAAAATAACGTCGATATACGAAACCACCTTAGGGTGATCGATGCCGGACACGCGCGGGCAACGCGGTTCGACGCCGGTCGCGATCACAACTTCATCAAAGTCGCTGCTCTTCAATACCTCGGCGGTGACCCGGCTGTTCAGACGAAGATCAATCCGGTGCAGATCGATCATGCGCCGGTAATAGCGCAATGTTTCGCTGAATTCTTCCTTGCCGGGAATGCGCTTGGCCAGATTAAATTGACCACCGATTTCGGCAGCCGCTTCGAACAGCGTCACGCGGTGACCACGAAGGGCTGCCACCGTCGCATACGCCAAGCCCGCCGGACCGGCGCCGACCACCGCAATTCGCTTGACCGAAGGGGTAGGCATATAGTTCAACAGAGTTTCATGACAGGCGCGCGGATTCACCAGGCAACTGACTTGTTGCCGACCGCCAAAGGTGTGATCCAGACAGGCCTGGTTGCAGGCAATGCAGGTGTTAATTTCATCCTCACGACCGTGCAGTGCCTTCAGGACTAGCTCCGGGTCAGCGAGCATGGGCCGCGCCAGCGACACCAGATCAGCATCGCCGTTGGCCAACACCTGCTCGGCGACCGATGGCATGTTGATACGATTGCTGGTGATGACCGGAATCTTCAACTCCTTGCGAAGCCGGCCGGTAACCTGGGCGAACGCGGCTCGCGGCACCATCGTTGCAATGGTCGGCACTGGTGCCTCGTGCCAGCAGAAATGGGTACTGACAATGGTGGTTCCCACTGCCTCCACGCCCTTGGCCAGCGCTACAATTTCATCCCAGGCGAGGCCGCCTTCGAGCATGTCCATGGCGGCGATTCGAAAGATCACAATAAAGCGCTCGCCCACGGTAGCGCGCACCCGGCGCATGACTTCGATGGGAAAGCGCATCCGGTTTTCCCAGCAGCCACCCCATCGATCGGTACGCAAGTTGGTTTTCTGAACCAGAAAGGTGCTGATCAGATAGCCGGCCGAGCCAATCACCTCAACGCCATCGTAGCCCGCCAACTTCGCCATCGCCGCACACTGGGCGAAGTCGGCGATTTGTTTTTCAATGCCGGCTTCATCGAGTTCGCGTGGCTTGAAGGCACCGATTCGAGATTTGACCGGCGATGGCGCGACACAAATCTCTTTGCGCACCAGCGCACCGGAATGCAAAATCTGCAGACAGATTTTCACGTCAGGGACGGCACCATGCACGGTATCGGTAATGATTCGATGCTGGGCCGCTTCGGCAGGGGTTGACAACTTGCTGCCGCTGCCGCCCTCCTCATTCGGCGCAATGCCGCCGGTGATGATCATGCCAACGCCGCCCCGAGCGCGCTCGGCGAAATACTCGGCCATCCGCGCGAAACCGTTGTCGGCCTCTTCCAGCCCGGTGTGCATCGAACCCATCAGGATCCGGTTCTTTAATCGCGTGAAGCCCAAATCGAGCGGTGAAAAAATATGCGGGTATCGCTCGATTCCGGTCATGTTCACAAATTCCGTCTGCGGTCGTCCAAGGTCGCAATGACTGTACAGCCGATTACCGTTCGATCGGTCAAGGACAAACCCGACTGTTTCGGCATCCGAACCAAGCGCTTTGGGTGTTTCCACAACACGACGCGCGGCAGATGTGCCATCCTTAACAAACCACCGGCCAGGAGCCTCTATCCATGTTCTTCCTGATTTTGGGGTTACTGATTTTTCTGGGCCTGCATTCGATTCGCATTTTTGCTGAGGATTGGCGAACCGCAACTTTGGCGGGTCGCGGTGAGGCCCGTTACAAAGGCATTTACTCGGCGCTGTCCGGTATCAGTCTGGTGTTAATCGTCTGGGGCTACGGTCAAACCCGCAACGCGCCGATCGAACTCTACCAAGCACCGGGTTTCACGCGTCACATTGCCAGTCTACTGATGCTGGTGTCGATCATTTTGCTGGTCTGCGCCTATCTGCCGGGAACCCGCCTGAAAGGCCTGCTGCACCACCCCATGGTGATCAGCGTCAAGATCTGGGCGTTTGCGCATTTGATTTCCAACGGACGTCTGTGTGATGTGCTGTTATTTGGCGCATTCCTGATCTGGGCTATTTTTAATTTGCGCGCCGCCAAGGCACGTGATCGTCTCCTGGGCACGAGCTATGCGCACGGTGCCTGGCCGCGCGATGCGATCGCGGTGCTTATCGGCGTGGCGGTCTGGTGGCTGTTCGCTCGCTATGCACATGTCTGGCTGATCGGTGTCTCGCCGTTCTAGTACTACTGTGTTCGTACCTAGGACGGTGTCGGGGCTAAGTGTCGGGTTAAGGGTCGGCGTTAAGAATACAGGCCCGCTATCGGGCACCCAACACAAAAGTCTTGACCGCGATTAAGTCGCCGATCTTGCGCAAGGGCACCACCCGTGACTCGCGCCGCTCGGCGGCGCTGTTCTCGTTCCAGATGATGGTAATGCGTGTGGTGATGATCGCTTGCTGACGAGTACTTTCATCAAAGTGATAACCACTTGAGCCGAAGTTCCCCCAGTAGTTGACGAACAGGCTGTAGCTGCCGGGTACTGGCGCAATGCTGGAAAAAATCTCTGGCCCGGCACCGTCGACGCTGTCGACATCAAAGCCACCACCACCGTTTAAAATCGGTGCGGCCCAAAACGCGTGTTGTCCGTCCGGCGTCAGGACATGCAGATCAACCTCGGCCTGCGGATCGTCCCAGGTAATGACAATCCGCAGCCGGGCGGCCGCTTTACCCGAATTCGCCTCAAGAAACTGACTGCGCTTTAGGATCGCACCGTTGGACGATTTGATTTCGATGCTGTTGGAGCCCGCGCCGAACGCCCACGGCCGCGCAAATCGCCCCTGCTCGTCGGTGTACAAGGGCATGACATTGCCATTGACGATCAGACGCGCGGCTCGTTTGTCCTGAGCGTGCTGCAGATCACCCATGATCCGGCCGCGAATTAATGAACGATGGTACTGGCCGCCGCGATCAACTGGCGGCGTCGGATAGGCGTACGTGATTCGGCTCGAAGGCTGCTCGGTGGCAGAATAATTCCAGCCACCAACCGGACCCTCATATTCAATGCGTGGCACGTTTGTTGGCGTGATATTTTGCGCAATGGCCTGTGCGCTGCTGAAGATCAACGCAAAGATCAGCGCAAGGATCATCCCAAGGGTCGCCGCACAGGTCCGCACACCGCTGGCAGTCCCGTTAAGAGGATGTTCAATAAACAAATGATTTCACCAACATCAACTCGCCTGGCTTTCGCAGCGGCACCCTGAATACCTGACGCTTTTCATGCAAGCTACCCTCCTGCGTCACAATCGCTACTTCGGCAATGGTCAGTGCATCTTGTATTTCACCGGCACCGAAGTAGTTAACGTACACGTGGTAGACACCTTTTGCCGGTGCCGGTGCCGCCCAGATTTCGGGTCCGTAGCCGGTTGTGACGTCAACGTCCAGCGCGCTGCCGTCCGGCAGCACCCGATTGCCGTAGAAGGCGTGGCCACCGGCCGGTGTAATGACATGCAGATCAAGATCGGTGTTTTCGCTGCTCCAGGAGAGCACCACCCGCAAACCGGCAAGTACCTTCGTCGCGCCCTGACCTTTGCCAGCGTCATAGAACTGTACCGACTTTTCGGCGCGCCGATTCGCATCAGTGCCTGCCGCGCGCACCTGAACCGAATTTGATCCAGTGCCAAACGCATAAGGTCGATTAAAGCTGCCGCCTTCATCAAGCAAGAGCGGCATTGCCACGCCGTTAGCCACCAGTTTCGCTGGCTTTCGTACACGCTGAATGTGCCCGCGAATCAGCGCTGGCGCTGACTTGCCGGCGCTGTTGACCGAGCTGGCCGGATAAGTCACCTCTTGCAGAAAATCGGCGCCCGAATCGATTGACGCGCGCCAGCCGCCGACCGGCGATTCAATCGTAGCTTGTGCGGACAGATCGGCGCAGATACCCAATAGCACACTGAACAAGCAGCAGATCTTCGCCACGCGCTTCGCGGTCATCGGCCACTCCCTGACAGATGCGGCGAATCCTGATACGCGGCAGGCCGGTACCGTGTTTCCTGTATTGAGTTGACCAGAATTCGTGCCCATCGCTCGGCGTACTGCTCGTCGCTGCCGTTGGGGTGCCGCGCAAACGCCAGATGAATAAACTCGTGAGCCAAAGTCAGTCGGGCTTCGTGCGTTCGCCACTGCCGAATGTACATTCTTGACTGACGAACATCGGCGTAGGGGTTACCGAAATCCAGTTCGCAGATTGAAATCGATTCAGGCATCTCAAATCCTGGCTCGCCCGCCAACAGGCGACGCCAACGCGGCGTTGCGAGCGCGATGTACACCTGCGCACCTGGAACCGGCCGGCACTGGCTGCTGGCATCGAGCAGGGCAAGGTTTGCCTGCGGCCAACTTTCGCCGAGAATTTCCGTATAGGACTTGCCGCGACTGCCTTGCTGCAGGGCAGCTTGCCAGGACAACACACCAGGCGATGCTCGATCGCGGTGATAGCGCACCGTGGCGCCGTCGAGGATCAAGGTATCAGTCGCCAGGGCTGCTGCGCGCGCGGATCGACTCGCCGGGTTCAAGCTGACCCGCTGGGTTCGACTGTCATCAGCGATTCGATAACAGCCCGCCTCGAAGCTGGCATTTTGAATCAAATAGGTTCGCACTGCTACCGCCAGCGCCTGTGCGGCCTGGGTGTGTTGCGCATCGGCCTCGCGATCAATGACGCGGCCGACATATTCGTTCAGCGTAAATCGGCCAACTAGAACCGGTCTGCGACTCGAAGCCTGGTGCTCGGTACGCCGCTCAAGCCGGATTTCGCCGGCCACTGGTGCTGCATTCAGGGTCATGGTCCGGCCATTCTCAAGCATCACCCGATAACGCCGGGTCAGTACACCGTCAGCGACGGCTGTGCGCGTTTCGTGGTCAAACACTTCGTCGATCGGATAACGGCTCAGAAAATCAACTTCGACACAAGGACCTGATAACGGTATTCGATCCGGTCTGGGTAACGCCGATCCAGCCGGCAGGGCTAAGCGGCCCAACACCGCCTGACTGACCCCCTCCCCGCCCAACCAAAAGGGCGTGCCGTCGGCCAGCCAACCAGCCGCCCCACCTAACGACGCACCCTTCTTCAATGGATGCTGCCAGGAAAAGGTTTTAAAGCGTGTACCGCTGCCCCAGGCGCTGAGCACAGCACCGTTGGCACTGCCAAGCGATAAGGGAGCCAGGGCCAATCGCGCCGATTGCCGTTCCGGCTCGGCGATCGCACGCAGACCCGCCAACAATTGCACAATCGGGACTCGGGAGTCAGGCTGCAGACTGGCAAGATTTTGCAACCAGATCGGTGCATCAAGTGCTTGCCAGTAGCGTTGCCAATCGGCGGCATTCAAGTGCAGGCGCGACGGCTCAAAGTAGTTTCCGCAGGAACGCACCAGCGCTGTGTTGCGATCGACGCTTGCGCCTGGGTCGCAACAATATTCGTCGCCCGGTGCGCGGGGGCGGCGGCCCACATCACATCGATACGGTGTCTCGTTTGCCTGCGTACCGCTTAAGTAGGCGAACACAAACAACTTCCAGGTGCTGCCCAACGCGACCTCAGCCGGCGGCGGCGCTGCGCCCTCCAGGCGCTTCATTGTCGCTGCTTCGCCCGCGGGCTGCCAGGCCAGCCAGCCATCCCTGGCGAGCGCGGAAGCGCCCGGCAAAAACAAGATGAATATCGCCAGCAACTTCGCCAGCAATCCCGCAGACAATCCCGCAGACAATTTCGCAAACCTGGCCATTACATGACCACGACCTTGCGCTCGAGCGACTGGTCGCTGGTTTGTTCATGCGCTACCTCGCCAGGCTGGTACATCAGGTGAAACCGGGCGCGCGGCACCGTATAGCTACCCTTCTGCGAAAACCGGATCAAGTGCGTAAAGCGCAACGGTGCGTCGCGCAGCAACTGCACGGGCACCAGATAGCCGGCGCTGGTCGCTTCACCGACCGCGCGGTTCAAGGGCGTGGGCTCGTTGTTGCCCGGAAATTGCACCGACAAACCCCAGGTTGAAGCCTCCATGCTGGCCCCCGGCGGCAAGCCGACCTGCACCAGTCCCTGCTGCAGGCTGCGCTTGCCATCTGATTTAAGCTCAATCTGTTCAAGATACAACTCGGTCGACGACAGCGGCTCATGCTCGGCCACCGGGATCAAGGTGAATTGGCTGCTGCGCGTGGCAAACTCGGCCGGCGAGGTCCCGGTCTTCTTGTTGCCCTTGGCATCACCGTCCTTCTTTTGCGGTGCGGCTGGGCGGGGCTCGAGCTTTAATCGATAGAGCTGACGGGTCAAAGCGACCGCCAAACGGCCGGGCGCAGTTTCAGGAATTTCATAGTTGACCACTGCGCTCACGCCGGACTCGGCACCCGGCTTAAGCGCGAGCGCTATGGGTCCGGCTGAGCTTTCTGGCCAGCGATAAACCACCCCGCCGAGCAGACCGGATTGTGCAACCCACGGGGCCTGCAGCGCAGCTTGAACCGAACTGCCGAGCCCCACGCGATCACCACGCTGATAAAGCCAGACCAGGGCAATGGCACGATCGATGGTGGCCCCATGCGCAGCCATTTGCGGCAACAGTTTTTCGGCTTCGCCGCTCGCTGCTTTGCCGATCAGTACCAACAGCGCGCGTGCCAGCGGTGCCGTCGCCGCCTGTAATGTGGCCTGCGCCGCTGCAATCGTAGCCGGGTCTACTGAACTCTGAATGTTAGCGCTCGTGTGCAGCGTCAACAGCAAGGCAAACGCATGCGCCAATTGAGGCTCGGTGGCACCGAGCGGCACACTGTCATCGCTCGCCGATGTCCGATTCGAGGCCTCGTTGGGGAGCGCTTCGGTTGGCAACGCGCGCCCGAGATCTTGCACCAGCTTTTGGCTTAATGAACTGACCGGCAACTTCATCTGCGCCATAAAATGCAACATCAAGGCACGCTGCACCACCGGGGCCTTAAAGCCAGCGCTGGCATAAACCTCTTGCAAGCGCTGCCAATGTTCGGCGGGTAATGATTGTTTGAGCGCCTGATTCGCCAGCCAGTCGGCGTAATAGGCATAGACCGTCATGAACGGATCGTCGCTCATCTGGTTACCCCACCAGCCAAACCGCGCATTCGCGCCAGCCATGAACGACAAGCGGACCCGAGCAGTCGCCAAACGCTGACTCAATTGCGGCAACAAGCTTGCCTGATCAGGTCGGGCCGAGGCGAGCGCCAACGCGAGCGGCAGCATCCGGCTGGCGGTTTGTTCAACGCAGCCAAACGGATAATCAATCAGGTCCTCGGCAATCCGCGCAAATTGCGCTGCAGAATCCGACATCAGGCTGACCGAGAGTTTGCTCGCCTGGGCCGGCAAATTCACGGTCGGATCCGCCGCAGGATTGACGATCTGCGATGTCTGCCGCATAAAGCGAACGGGTCGCGTCATTATGGGGACCTCCAGGGTATCGACCCTCTTGCCCTGGCTCGACAGACTGATCTTAATTGGAGTGCCGGCCACCTCGCCACCGGTCTTGATCTGCGCAAGGCTCACCGGCACAAAGTTGGCACCCGGCCGGGCAATAAACTTGTGATCCAGGCCAAGGCCTGCGCCCTCGACTGCCAGTGTAATTTCCTGCGCGCCGCTGGTATTGTTAAACACCGCCACGCTGGCCATCGGCGCATCGCCGGCGCGCAACCAATTCGGGCTGGTCCATTTCGCATAGAACGCTTGGTCCGACAACACATGAGCCGTCTTCTGACCTACTGTGCCGGCCAAATCAAAACCCCGCACGGTGATCCGCCAACGGGTCAGCGATTCCGGAACCCGGAACTCGAACTTGGCCTTACCCGCCGCGTCGGTGCTCAGCACCGGATTCCAGAATGCCGTGTCGACATCTGCGCGTCTGGGCCGCTCCGCGAGCTTGACGGCACGCTCCGGAACACCGCGTCGGCGCGGTGCGGTGCCACGCTCATGGCTGGCCAGATCATAGGTAATGAACGCCTGGGTCGAGGTGGTTCGAACATTATTACGACGCGGGTGATAGAAAAAATCCAGGATACCTGGCGCAATCTCGGGTTGGAGTACGTAGATCATTTCGTCAACCACACTCACCGTCAACACGGCCGGTGCCGGTTTACCATCAATGCTGCTGGTGAGTTCAATGCTCGCCATTTCGCCCGGTGCGTAACTGAGCTTGCCAGGCTTCACCGCAATGTCGATCCTAGATTGCTCAATCGCCAGGCCCTGATTCTGAAACACAAACTCGCCGTTCTTGACATAAGCCACCGACAGCGTGATGTTTGGCGAATAATCCGGCGACATTTTGAGTTCGGCACGCCACTGGTTGGGCGAAATTTTTCGGGCGTTGATCCAGGCAACTTTTTCAGACAATAGTGCCGTCTTCTCGATGGCGTCGCGCTCCAGCGTAATCAGCGCATGTTCAATCGGCTCGGGAAAGGTAATCAACACGCTGGCCGTTTCGTCGGCCGCATAACGTGTTTTATCGGACACCATGTCGATATTGCCCGCAGCGGGTTTAACGCCGGCACCACTGACCCAGTGCGACGCCGCCGCTAAAACGTTAGCCTGCTTGTCGCGCGCGGTAACGGTGTAAGTGCCCGGCTTATCAAGGCTTAAATCCAGCGATGCACCACCGCTCCAGGTACCGCTGGCGGTGGCGCGATCTTCCAGCCGAACCCAGTCCCAACTGGCCGGCTTGCCGGGTTCACGGGTCGTGCCGAGTTCGCCGGTCGTACCCACCTGCGACGGCGTCAGTACAAACCGAAGCTTCTCATTCACTTCTGAAAACTGCCGTACTGCCTTAAGACGCCACAAGATGGCGGCCCGTTCAATCAGCAACTCGCGCGTTACCCGCACCCGGTAGGCTGCACCGTCGGTCGCCAACGCCGACACGATGTAGCGACTTGGTACGGTCGCCGCTGGCAGACTGAATTTTGCGTAACCACTTGCGTCGGTCGTCAAACTGCTGGTGGTCAGCTTCAGCGGAAACTGGCCGGCGTAATCGAGTTCACCATCAACCATGGTCAAGGCCTGAGCACGAGCCGTCAGATCGACCAGCGCCGCTTTCACCGGACTGCCATCCGGGTAACTCAACTGCAGTGTTCCCGACACCGCCTCGCCGGTCTTGAAATCAGCCTTGTCCGGCAGCACCGAAATCTCGAAATGCGGCTTTTGATACTCCGACACTCGAAACGCCGCTGCATACTGATTACCAGCAAAGTCGAGCCGCAATTCGTAGCCGCCAGCCGTAGCGTTCTGCGGCAACTGAAAGCGGGTATCGCCACCGGTTTGCGCGTTGATCGGTGCGCGCGCGCTGGCAATCGGCAGTCCGTTCGGATCGAAGGCAGTCAACAGAACCGCACCGCTGACAATCGGTTTCGAAGTGCGCGCCGAGGTAAATTCACGGGCGATGAACTTCACCAGCACCGTATCGCCGGGTTGATACAAGGGTCGATCGGTCACCGCATACAGTTTGGTGTTGTAGATTTCGCTGTCGTAGTAAAAGTTCTCGGTAATGAAGACGCCACCGCGAGCATCTTGTCCGATCACATAACTCTGTTCGGGATTCGGTCGCTCGAAATTCGCCAGACCCCGCGAGTCACCACTGCCGGTTTGCAGCACGCCAACGCCATCGGTCCACAGCAGTTGCACGCTGGCAGCCGGCGCACCGTCAAGCCGATTAACGGTCCAGACCAGCAATTGTCGCGGTGCGGTTTTGGTTACTGCGATGACGTCCGAGACAAATACGACCGTGACCGCTCGATGGCTGCCGAGCGCGGCCTCAACCAAGTACAAGCCCGGCGCAAGCTTGCCCAGGGGAATGTAGACATTGCCTTCGGAGGCAAGCTTGAACTCACTCGAAGAGCCCGGCAGCTTGACGCCCTCCGGCGGCTTGATCGTGGCAGCCTTGGTCACCGGGTAACGAAACTGCGCAATTGGCTGCATCGCGGCGGGCGTACGAAACCGCGCCGGCTGCTCGAAGCGGCTGGCCTCAAACAATTGCGCGGGGCGTCGAGTGCCTGGCGCATCTCCGGTAACGCCCTGGCGTGCCTGCGAGGTGAAGATCGCCTGCCAGGCCAGACGCGCCTGCTTGGTCCAGGCATCCCACAGGTGCGTTAGAACATTGGCCAGGCCCTCGTCTTGCAGTGTCGCAGGAAGGACAATTCGATGCAGATTTTTCTGAGCTTTTAAAAACTCGACCGGCTTCTGGACTCGATAGAGGGCGATATCAACGCCACCAATCGCCGCTGCGGCGGCGTTCTGCGTCAGTTCCAGCCGAACCCGAGCCTCTTCATTGCTGCCAATGACGGCATCGCTGAGCAGGAAGAACGGCTCGCCAACGTTCGGCTCGTAGCCACTGGCCAGTGCTTCGGCCGGACGTTCAGTCAAAGGTCTGGCCAGTGCTTCGGCAGCACCGACAGACTGTGCATGGCTGGGATTGAGCAGCGCTGGCGCAAATCCCGCCAATACCACTAATACGACTAGCGCGCTAAAAATGCCAACCGATAAATGCCGGCAAAATTGGGATTGTCTTTGTGAGGCTGCCAACGGCTATCTCTCCACTGCATGAGGGCTGAAATGTTGACGGCACGCAAGCCGTTGTCATCGATCGATACGCTTCCAGTATGGTAGGCAACATGCTGCCCCATCCAGATCATCAGATGCTGATCATCACCTTGGTCAAAGAAAAACAGATCGGCCGGCTGGGCACGCTGCCAGTCTTTCGAAACAAAAATGCAGTTGCCCTGAACAATATCAATGGCACTGGCATAGGCCGCGTTCGATGCGTCGCTTAAGCGCCAGCGATGTCTGAGCGCTGCGCGCGAGGCATCGTCAAGGCTGAGTGCCGGCGGCAGCGGCTGGTTGAGCAAACCATTGGCACGCTTCCAGGCGAAATCATGTACGCGCAAACTTTCGGCAACCGCGAATCGCAATAAACCGGCGCAGTCGCGCTGCGACCAGCGCGGCGTTGGTCCCTGCTGAATCTGCGCGCCGACCATTCGAACGATCCAGGCGCGTAGCTGCCGACTGTTCTGAAGATCCAGTACCGGGCCGTCCCAGAATGGCTGAAGTTGCGGCTGAAGTTGCGACTGCGCCCTCGCCGACGCCTGCCCGAGCAAAGCCAGCGAACACACACGTCGCAGGCAGCGGCGGCGCGCTGGCCAAAGCGTGTGTGCTGAACGAGTCACCGGGCCTCCAGATTGTGCCAGTAGAGCGTTCGCCAGCCGCGTGCGCCTTGCAGTGCGTCCGACGCAAGACTGATTTTGAACGCGGGCAGTTTGGCCAGCGCATCCAAACGCGGCCAGAACAGTCGTTGGGCAGCGGCACGCAAATGCGGCTCGGTGTCCGCCGCCAACGACTTGCTGGTCTCGTCTCGGATCAACTGCGCCAGACTGCGCGGCGTCACGACGACCACGGTCGGACCCTGACCGGCTAGCATCGCGGTGGTATCGGCCACGCTGGCCAGTCGTCGCGCATTGACCGCCAGCACCCGATCGGCCAGCTTCGGGTCGGGGGAAAACACCAACAATTGGTCAGACCGTAGCAACGAGGCCGACCCCGATGGACGTAATGCCCAGTTGGTCAGAGACTTTAAAGCGCCATCAGTCAGCCCCGAGGGGGCGTTGAGCGTAGCCGAAAACACCGGCGAGTGCAGTGGCGATTCGGGATACCAGCAAGTGCCCACCGGCCCCTGCGCCTGATCGAGCAGCCAGGGGCCAAGTTCCTGACGAGTCACTTCGGATTTGTTGGCCAGATTGGCGGCACTCTGCCAAGACACCGGCAAAATTGCACACAGCGCGGGCTGAGGCGGCAGACTTTGCAAGAGCCGTCCAGAATCAAACGCGTTGGCATGGGTTTTCGACGGATCGAGCAGTAACTCACCGCTCATATTGCCCCGATCATCAAGCGCAAATTGCAGTGCCTCGAAGGCTGGAAAATACTTCTGATAACCGAACGCCACCGTTTGGGCATTCACGGCAAGCCGGTGACGCGCCCCTCCCGGGGCTGAGGCAACCGGCACGCCAACTTGGCCTGTATCTCGGCCGGTATTTCGCTCTGCAAACAGTGCCGCGCCAAACGGCTCGCCAGCAGCATCGAGTAACTGGGCAATGACCGCAGCAGCGCTTCGATCAATGCTCTTGTCTTTACGCAGCAGCATGCCCGGATCGGATAACAGCACCAGCCGCTCGCCGCGCGCGGCAAACAGGAAGCAGCGACGGGGCGAAATTTACAAGGCAAAAAGGTGCCCCGGTGTTA
>JANORY010001153.1:0-4004 GCA_031415535.1 Burkholderiales bacterium
TTCAGCAGCTGCCGGTACCGCGCCGCCCATTCCGAAATAGCCGTGAATCAGCCCGGCGCCTTGATGTTCGCGCACGACCACCGAAGCGCAACGCAACGCCGCAGCATACGCAATTCCCTCGTCACGCAGAGGATCGAAATAGGCGCTGCACACCACGGCAGGCGCTACGCCGTCAAGCCGGCTGGCGCAGATCGGCGATACCCTCGGGTCGAATTGCTGCGTAGGATCGGGCAGGTAATAGTCGGCGAACCAGCGCATGACATCGAGTGTCAGAAAATAACCTCGGGCATTTTGTTCTCGCGAAGGGTATCTCGTGTTTACCGCCGAATCGCCAAATCCACCGCTCACGTCGGTTACCGGATACACCAGAAGCTGCGCCGCCAGCCGAAGACCGACGTCGCGAGCCGCAATCGCCACGGCCGCCGCCAAATTGCCGCCAGCACTATCGCCGGCCACGCCAATTCGGCTGGGATCCCCGCCCAGGATCTTCGCGTTGGAACAAGCCCAGCGGGTTGCTAGCATGGCGTCATCAAACGCGGCCGGAAATGGGGTCTCCGGCGGGCGGCGGTAGTCAACGCTGACCACGACTACCCCGATGTCAACCGACATTGCCGGTCGTGGGTTTCCAGATCACCACCGACCCAGCCGCCCCCATGAAAGAACACCACGGTCGGCACCTGTTCGGCCGCAGGGCGGTAAATGCGGATGGCGGGGCCATCGGGAATTCGGAAATCCTCGACCGAGGCTGGCTGCGGCAAAGGTTGATCCGCGCGCGCTGCGGCAATCGCGCGCAACAAGTCACGGCAACCGGTTGGGGTCATGCCGGGCGGCGTGAAGCCCGGCAGAACCGTCAGGATCTGAGCAATCGCGGGATCTAGCGGCTTGGACATCCGGCGTCTCCTATCTTGGTATTTTCGACGATAGTACTTTCTGAATTTCCCGGTGCAACCCTGGCGTGCCAGTCAATTTTTAGGCAGTCTCCATTTTCGTCGAACGCCGACCCCGAACTGCCGCAGCATTACTTCGAAGACCTACAATTGCCAGTCTCGAAACCTCAGAAGCATAACGCCATACCCTTCGATCCCTCACCAAAAGTCCAGGCACTCCAGGCCTGACTGAATACATTCATGATTGAACATATCTATCCGAACGAAAAGCGTTATGTCGAGGAAGCCGAAACACTGGGTCCATGGAAGGTTTTGCCGGTCATTGACGAACTCAAGCCCAAAGCAAAAGCGCTCGGTTTGTGGAACTTATTTCTACCCGAGTCCGAACATGGCGCAGGTTTGACCAACCTTGAGTATGCGCCACTGTGCGAAATCATGGGTCGTTCATTTCTCGCGCCAGAAGTGTTCAACTTCTCGGCGCCCGATACCGGCCACAAGTGGTATACGACCAATGCCACCGATCCGCGCTGCAGGATCGGCATTTTTATGGGCAAGACCGATCCCAACAACCCGGACCGGCACAAACAGCAATCGATGATTCTGGTGCCGATGGATGCCCCGGGAATCAAGGTTCTCAGATCAATCCCGGTGTTTGGTTTTTATGGAATGCCGGATCGCGCCGCCGAAGTCATCTTCGAGAACGTGCGGGTGCCTGCGACCCATATGCTGTTGGGCGAAGGTCGCGGCTTTGAAATTGCCCAAGGCCGTCTTGGTCCTGGGCGGATCCATCACTGCATGCGCCAGATCGGGCTTGCTGAACGGGCACTGGAGCGCATGTGCCGGCGGGCACTGGAGCGAGTTGCGTTCGGCAAAAAGGTCGCCGAGCAGGGGGTGACGATCGAGCGCATTGCCGAGTCTCGAATCATGCTGGAGCAAGCGAGACTGTTGACAATCAATGCAGCCTACCGGATGGACACCGTCGGAAACAAGGAGGCCAAAACCGAGATCGCAATGATCAAGGTCGCAGTCCCCAATATGGCTTGTCAGGTCATCGACTGGTCGATCCAGGCACACAGCGGTGGTGGAACCAGCAACGACTTCGGGCTGACCCACGCTTATGCGATGTCGCGGGTGTTGCGACTCGCCGACGGCCCGGACGAAGTGCACCGGAATCAGATCGGCAAGCTCGAGTTGCGCAAGTATCAGTAGACGGTCGCCGGGCGTTAAATCGTGGCGCGATCCTTGCATAGCGGCAGATATGATGCGAGTTGCAACCGGCCGCGAAAGAGGACCTCGTATGGAAGCAAAGTGGCTCGAAGACTTTCTAAGTGTTGCCCGCACCGGCAGCTTCTCACTTTCGGCCGCCGAACGCCACATCACGCAGTCGGCCTTCACCCGCCGCATCAAATCGCTGGAGCAGTGGGTGGGGGTGCCGCTAATCGACCAATCGTCCTAAGTATAAGTATAGACATCATGTATTGACCTGCGCAACCTCAAGCAACGCGGATTAAGCTTGAGGTTTGTTCAACCACCAGCGCAGAGCCGCAATTGAGGAGGCAGGTCATGAAGCAGTTTAGCAAGTACGTGGGACTGGATGTGCATAAGGAAACTATCGCAGTAGCGGTCGCTGAAGCTAATGCAGGCGAGATTCGCTGGGGTGGGATTGCCAAGTGGTGGCACCGTCTCTGATTCCCAAGAAAGCCGGTGATCGGGTCAAGACCGATCGACGCGACGCTTTGTCGCTGGCCCGTCTGCACCGCGCAGGAGAACTGACAGCAGTCTGGGTGCCGGACGGCGCGCAGGAAGCGCTACGTGATCTGACTCGGGCTCGCGAGGATATGAAGCACTTGCAGCTGCAGTCCAAACAAAGGCTTTTGGCGTTCTTACTGCGCCACGGCAAGCGCTTCACCGGCCGATGCAACTGGACTCAGGCGCACTACCGCTGGTTCGAAGAAATCAAGTTTGGGCAGCCAACACAGCACATCGTTATGCAGGAATATATCGATACGGTACTGGCCCTGAGCAAGCGCCTCAAGGCACTGGATGTGCCTCTTCAAACAGCGGCGAGTGCATCGGTCTTTTGGCCCGTCATCGAAGCGCTGATGGCCCTTCGCGGGATAAACCTTCTGGCCGCCACGACCATCGTGGCCGAGATCAGCGATTTGACGCGCTTTGCCAGCGCCCCGCAGCTCATGGCCTACCTGGGAGTCGTGCCCAGTGAACACTCAAGCGGCGCAAAGCAAACGCGAGGCGGTATCACCAAGACCGGCAACGGGCATGTGCGCAGACTGCTGGTTGAGGCGGCCTGGACCTATCGGCACCCGGCCCGAAAGACCAAAGTCATCCAGCGGCGCGCCGAGCGCACCGCGCAAGTCGTTCAGGACATCGCTTGGAAGGCGCAAACCCGCTTGTGTTCGCGCTATCGCTTGCTGGAGGGTCGCGGCAAACTCAAGGTGCAAGTCAGTACGGCCATCGCGCGCGAGCTGGCCGGGTTCATCTGGGCGATTGGGACAGGTAACACCGCAACCAAGCGTAAAGGCTTAAAGGAAACGATCATGGTTATGCAGTGTGTCGGTAGCACAATGGGCAACGGTGGGAGAACCCTCGAAAATCCTAGGAGGCGTGCGGCAACGCAATGATCCTCGATGAATAGAGCGAGGCAGCTCCTGTGACGAATCGGTTGTCATGCGGCTTGTAACACAACACTACAACCCGCGCCCATCAGACTGATCAACCGTCGCAGTGCTGCCCGTTCTGCTACCCACACATTGCATCATGAAGAAAGAAGCAGCAAGGAAGAAATGTTCGTACCAACTTGACAGGTCAATACATATCAGGATTTTTAAACGCTGTATTTTCGTGTGAGGTACCCGGCGAGGCCACCGAAGTAAGTGGTCGTCAGTGAACAGGCAGTGCGATTACCCACAAAACACCCCGCGTCGCGGACGTTGTTGGCGCAATTCGGCTCAGGACCGTCCAGATGGGTGAGGATCTTCTCGATCACTGGTGCCTCCAGGATCGCCGCGATGATCTTCCGCTCGCCGCCGCAGTTCGGGCAGTGCTCAAGGTCGAGATCAAAGACGCGCTTGAGCAAACGGGTCCAACTGCCAACACGCC
>JANORY010001154.1:0-1318 GCA_031415535.1 Burkholderiales bacterium
GACGAAGGGCCTTGACTAACTGCGCGATCGACTCGACCCCCAGACCCATCGGGCATTCAATGCGAACATCGCCAGCGTAAACCGTCAAACGCTCACGAATGGCCGGCGGTGTCGGCAATGCCGGCGGTGTCGGGATCGTCACCGGCACAGACCGAGCAGGCGATGCGCGTCGATACGCCTGCCTGGGCTTACTCAGACCCTGCGTGATGCGGCACCACTTACCAAAGGTTACCCGATGCAGGCCGAGTCGATCGCAGAACGCCTGCGCACTCTCACTACCCGCTTTGAACTCAGCGACAATCTGCGACCATTCGGCGGCGCTGCGCCGCGCGGCTCTCTGGACCATGACAACTCCCCAATCAGTGAATGAGTCGCCACTTTGATGCTCGATTCAGACCCGGTCAATAACGCGCCAGATCGATCGCTTACCCATCAGGTGGTAGGCATACTCGATTCGCCCGTAGTCCTGGGAGGCGCCCAATTCGCTATCGAGTCCCATGCCATCGAATTTGAGCAGCCAGTGCTCAAAGCCGGGTGGCGCTTCGAGTTGACCAGAGCGAATCTCATGGCTCTGCGGATTCCAGGCGATGACCGCCTTGGCGCGGGCACCGCCCGCTGAAGTGCCGACCTCGATGATGCTTCGCAAGGCCGTGCCAGCGGAGTCATGGGTCTCGATGGTTCCGGTCAACGCCTTGCGCGCTTCAGTCACCAGCGCGCTGAGCGGCAACGCGGTCAGCGTTCGGGTGGCGGGTTCGCGCGCCGGTCGAAAACTCAGTGCGCCCATGGCGCGATTGCTCATATAGGCCAATCGATCGAGCGGCGTCACCGCGCTCGCCGAGATGCCGCGCTCGGCCATGTAGCGATTGATGAGCGCGTTGCCGAAGTCATCGGGCAGAGCGTCACTCAGCAGGGCTGGCAGCCGTTGGTACGTCTGAACCGGCAGGTCGGTGAACAAATAGGTCCGCTGCTCGGCAGTCGGCATCTGCAGGGGCGCCGGATCAATCTTCAAGGCCATGAACTCGGGCGTGTATCGAAAGGCATAAAGGCCGTAGGCCGGGTCTAGAGCAACCGCACCCATGAGCTGTCCCCACAGCCCGCACCGATCACCCTGGGCCACAAGTACACCATCGGCACCACCCTTCGGAATCTCGACTTTGGCGGTGATCCGGTAGGAACGATTGCGGATGTCCGGTGCCGCCGCTTATGGTATGCGACCGATGCCCGGTTCGAGTTCCCAATGTCTTCGCGATGCCACGCTGTACGGGTTAGAACTCACAAATCGATTCAGGGTATCGTTCATCGGCGACACCTGGCAGGC
>JANORY010001155.1:0-3885 GCA_031415535.1 Burkholderiales bacterium
AACAACCGGCCGATGGCAACTGATAGACACAGTCAACCTGATTAAACGCCGACAAGGTCGGCTCTGAGAACACAAGTGGCGTGAAACTGAAGTTCGGTATCGACTGTTTGATGATGTAGTTCAAGATGGCCCATACCGACATTGAAAGCACCAGAAAAAAAATAATCGAGACGCCAAAACCGAAGCGTCCGCTGGAGACTGCTGCACGTGATTCAACGGTCTGCTTTAGGTCGCCATCGCGCCCGGCCGATTGCATCGCCAGCCAACCCAAGACGTACCACCGAGGCGCAAACAGGCCACCAATGAGGATCCACCAGATCATCATGGCAACCAGAACAACTTCGAGCGCATGAAGTGCGCCGCCAATCAATGCCAGCCAGGCGTCCGCGCCGCGATGTATGTGCAAGGCGGCGCTACCCAGGATCACCAGAATCACCAAAGCCCATAGGGTCCAGCCGTAGGGTGCAACCTTGGGGAAGCGTGACTCGCAGGATTTCATAAAGGCGACGTAGGCGGCACTGAGCACCACCAACAAAGCCAATGCTGTCGCGAGCGCGGGTGTTAAGAGCCAGATCAGGATGGCAGCCGCAATGCCGGTGACTACACCTAAGGCCCACCGGCGATAACAAAAGCCGATCCAGCCTGAACAGAATACGGCCGACAGCGTCACCAATGACCAATGAACAATTCTGGCATGGCCCGAGGCCAGTCCGATCGGCACCACGAACAAGGTCAGCATCAGCATTTGCAGAAATAGCGGTGCCAGCATGCGCGAGTAAGCAAAGTCGAGCCAACTCTGAGCGCTGTCCAACTTGCGCCAGACCGAGTGCTTTGGAAAAAATGAGGCCGCCGCATGCACCGTATCGCGACCCAAGGTCGAAAGTCGAAATAGCAAGGTGAACAGTTCGGTAATGATTCGCGGCGCTTGGCCCGACAATCGCGACAAGTCGGACCAATACATTTCATGAATGTCCACTTGCTGCGATGTGCCGGCTTCGTTGCGGGCCATTGTCCAGCGTGGCACCGCATAGCTTTCGGTCGCCATCTTGTCGCGTTGCGCGTTGCGCAACAAATTATTGGTGTACGCTACGCCGAGTGAAATGCCCGCATGGCCGCTCGCCTTATTCCGGTCAAAAAAGCGTTGCTGCCATTTCGCAAATGGGAAGTCAGGCCGACGGGCGCTGCCGCGTTCCCGGGCATGCGAAAGCTGGTCTTCAAAGGGTGCGAGCGGTGGCACCTCGAGTAGCAAATCGTCCAAATGGACCGCCGGACCGTAACTGACGGCTCCAGGAGTCTGCGCCACCAGCAACTCGACCAGTGCCTTGGCGGTCGATCCATGCGCCTGATCGGCCACACCGTGAATGGCAATGACAGCGATTCTCTTCATGGTTGTTCAAGCCATCCCGCTCATTTCAATCACTTGAACTCCATCCTCTGAGACAACAGCGCCTGACCCTCGATTCGCTGAGCCAGATTGTCGATATCTGCGCTGCTTGCGCCACAAGCGCTAAAGTGACTGCGCCAGCCATTCACCACGTCAACGACTTTTTTAATCGCCAGTCTTGCCTCGCGCTCGGACAATGCAAACAATTGGCATTGCGATAGAGCATTATCCAGGGTCGAGTCGTAGCCGTCCGTGCCGACGCCAAACTCTTGCCGCCCCTGGCCGGAATTGGTCGGCAAAACGTCAAACGCTGGAGCAAGGCAAAAACGCCCATGCCGGCCTGGTTGGGCCACCAAGAGGACATGGTTTTTTTCATGATCGTCAGTGTTATCCATCAGGATATTAAACACCATGCGGCGAAACAGCTCGTGCATATCGAGTACATACTGACCGCCTTGAGTCACGCCATTACGTCGAAGCAATTGCGCCAGGTTCGGATAGCTGTAGTCGGGCGCTTGGCCTTCAATGGTCACCGCTTGCAGGGCGGTACCGGCTGACAGACAGTGAACCCGCAATGACCCGATTCGATCAAATCGCTTGACAGCCAATGCATGTTCTCCGCGCAGTCGAATGCTTCGAGTTTCGGCCGAGCTTATGTCGGCCTGGCGAGCCAGCGTCATGGTGGCATGTTCCAGCAGCGGCACGTCAACCAGTTCACCGTTGAAAAACTTGATTATCCATTGCACGCCTTCGATCTCGATCAGAGCCTTGGGCTTGGCTCCGCCAAAACTGCCGCCGGCCAAAAGCATTTGCCGCTCAAGTTCAGTGATTGATTCCTTCAGGCTTATTTTTGCGACCGCCTCACTCAGAGTCTGTATATCGGCCAGCCGTGGCAAGGGTCCGTTGCGACGCGGAAGATATCGCTGCGCAGACGTGGAAACCCCCAAAGCGCCGAATCGATCATCGCCAGCGAAATAGAGATACTCCATAAGGGACAGACGGGCCGGTCGATCAATGTATTGAATGACTCGCTCACCCCAGCGATCGGGCCGCGCATCATCAACCGCCCCGGCAGCCTGCCCTTTGAACCTGGGAAGATGTTCAATATCGACCAGAGGCAAGTCTTCACTCAGCGCGAACCCCTCCGCCAACCAGGGTACTCCGTAGATGAGCGAGACGCCTTTCCCCACTGCCATGAGTTGTAGCGACCCGACCCACCTGGGCGAGCCAGGGTTCCCTAAAAACCAAAGATGGAGTTCGTCAAAATACATGCGGGCATTTCAGGCAAAGCTTAGACCTCACGTTAGATCGTTGCGCGCAGATTGACGCTTGAACCTGGCCTGCGCTGAGACCTTGGCTCGTGCCTTGCCCAACGCCACCGCAGCGCGAATATCCAGCTCCAAAGCGCCTCGGTCTTGTTCTGGCGACGCCAGATTGGCTAGTGCGCCGCTACGTCCCATCAACCAAAGGGCCGAGGCGTAGATACCCATGCTCACGCCCGGCTCACCCGCCTCCATCCGCATCAGGGTTGGAACCGAGGTACCCAATCGAGACGCCCATGAGGCCAGGGACTCGTTACGGCGCAGACGCGCCACGGCCAGGTCTGCACCCAACTGCTGCAGCCCGGCGAGCGTGGCGGGAGGCATTTGAGACAGAGCGACCGGGGACTTTGGCATAATAAAGATTATAGGAAAATTTCATATTTCGATAAAGTCTTTATTAATTTATCTCAATTAAGGAACCTATCGTGGGTATTGCGGTCGTTACTTGAGGAGACCCTCAGCCTTCATTGCCGCCTTGACGGCCGGGCGTTCGGCCACACGTGCCTGAAACGCCGTCAAGTGAGTCAGAGCAGAAATGTTCATACCGACAAAATTGGTCCAGTTGGTCACGGTAAACAAATAGCCGTCAGCGACCGTGAACTGGTCACCCATAAGATAGGTCTTGCCCGCCAATTCGCCGTTGACCCACTTCAAGCGCTCCTCGAGCTTGGCCTTGGCAATCGCTTTAGCCTCGGCTGGCATGGCCGGGTTGAACATCGGCGAAAAGCCCTTATGCAGTTCGGTGCCAATAAAAGTCAACCACTCCTGAAGTTTGTAGCGTGCCATCGTGCCATTGGGCGGTGCGAGCTTTTTGTCGGGCACCTGATCGGCAACGTACTGAACGATCGCCGGACCTTCGCGCAGGCGCGTGCCGTCATCCAGTTCGAGCAGCGGTACGTAGCCGAGCGGATTAACTTTGTAATAGTCTGAGCCATCTGGCAACTGGTGCGTTTTGGTTGGTGCCGCGATGGCTTCGAATGTAAGCCCCGATTCCTGCAAAGCAATATGCGGCGAAAGTGAACACGCGCCCGGCGAATAATAGAGTTTCATTTGTATGTTCCTAGCAAAATGGTTGATCATAAAGCACTTCAAACCAAGCTTTGGCACGCCCCAAACGCGGCGTTTCGATCAACGAATACGGGTGAACAACCATGGCACTTGAGCTACGACCCAACTGTG
>JANORY010001156.1:0-10745 GCA_031415535.1 Burkholderiales bacterium
TGCCATGCAGCGCCATGCAGGCATCAAGCAGCGGCTTGAACGCCTGACCCTGAAAAATCTCGGCCAGCCCGGGCCGCAGCTCCGACTTCCAGGAAATCCGGATGCTGCGATCCTGCAACAAATGAAACAGTTGCGCTTGCGGATCTTTCGCAAGCAGTTGTTCGGCCAGAGTATGGGCCTGACCCAGCCCGAGTTGCGAGAAACGTTGACGCGCACTGGCGAGCGGTTCGTCAATCGCGCTTAACAAAAATTGCCAGCGTGCTTCAGTAGCCTCGATCAGATTCAGCGCCTGTTGGGCACGCTCACCGAGCAGTTCATCGATCGGCAGCTTGTCCAGTTCTACATCGTCCGAGCGACCCAGTGGCAGATCGCGCAGGTTGCGGTTAAACAAACGCTTGAGTTCGGTCAACAAACGCAACTTGTTGCGGGTCGATAACTCGATGTTGATATGCTCGATACCGTCGGTATATTCGCCCATTCGGGCCAATGGAATTACCACGTCTTCGTTGATCTTGAAGGCATTGGTGTGGCGTGAGATTGCGGCCGTGCGCGCGCGATCAAGCCAGAACGTCTTGCGCGCTTCAGCCGACAGAGCAATAAAACCCTCGCCGCTGCGCGCATTGGCAATTCGCACTACCTCGGAAGTGGCGCGCGCCACGGCCGAGTCGTCATCACCCACGATATCGCCAATCAACACCATCTTTGGCAGGCCGCCGCGCTTTGACTTGGTGGTGTAACCGACCGCCCGCAAATATCGCTCGTCAAGGTGTTCAAGCCCGGCCAGCACAACCGGCACGTGACCCGATGCTGGCGTGTTGCCGGTGGCCAGCCGATCGAGATAGTCCTTGATTTCGACAATCGACGGCACTGCGTCGCGCGGCTGACCGAAAAACTCCAGACAGACCGTGCGAATGTGCTTGGGCATTCGATGCAGCACCCAACGTGCCGAGGTGATGATGCCGTCGCAGCCTTCTTTCTGGACACCTGGCAGACCGGCCAGGAATTTGTCGGTCACGTCCTTGCCCAGGCCCGGCTTGCGAAAGCGCTGGCCTTCGATTGAAAGCCGCTCGCGGCGCAGCGGCGCGCCGGTCATTTCACCATCGGTGCCCAGTTGCTTCGGCTTGAACCAGGCGAGATCGAAGTCGGCTACCTTTGCATCGTGAATTTTCGACAGGTTGTGGCCGACGCGGCTGACCTCAAGCCAGTTGCCGTCGGCATCGACCATGCGCCACCAGGCGAGGTTATCGAGCGCAGTGCCCCACAGCACGGCTTTCTTGCCGCCCGCATTCATGGCGATATTGCCACCGATACAAGAGGCGTCGAGCGAGGTCGGATCGACCGCAAACACCAGTCCGGCGCGTTCGGCGGCCTCGGTGACGCGCCGTGTGACCACGCCCGACTCCGAGCGAATAGTTGCAACCTGATGTTCAAGGCCCGGCAGCTTGAGTCGCTCCACCGCCCCTAAAGTTTCGAGCTTCTCAACGTTGACGACCGCGCAAAACGGCGTCAAGGGAATCGCGCCACCGGTGTAACCCGTGCCGCCGCCGCGCGCAATAATGCTCAACTCCAGCTCGAAGCAGGCCGCCACCACTTGGCCGATTTCGTACTCACTTTCAGGCGTTAGCACAACGAACGGGTACTCAACTCGCCAGTCGGTGGCATCGGTCACATGCGAGACGCGCGACATCGCATCAAACTTGATGTTATGCGCCGCCGTACAGCGCGACAGTAAGCGGATGGCGCGCTTGCGCAAGGCAGCGGCGACAACGAAATGTTGTTCAAACGCGCTGACTGCCTGACGGGCGGCGATCAACAGGTTGTTGACCTTGCTGCGGCGCTCGGCGTCGAGCGACTCGGCTTCGCCGTCCACCCCGCTGCGGCGTTTAGCGACCTCGGCCAGGCGATGCTGCAAGGCCTCGACCAGTTGCGCGCGGCGCTTCGGGTTATCGAGCAGATCGTCTTCCAGGTACGGGTTGCGACGCACCACCCAGATGTCACCGAGCACCTCGAACAACATCCGGGCCGAGCGGCCGGTGCGGCGTTCGCTGCGCAGCTCATCGAGTGTTTGCCAGGCCTGCGCGCCGAGCAGACGAATGACAATCTCGCGATCCGAGAACGAGGTGTAGTTATACGGAATCTCACGCAGGCGAGGCGGTGCCTCAGCGGGGGCCATCGGGCTTAGTCGAATCGGAGCAAGCGGAGCGTTCATTGGCCTAAAAATGGTTTGAGCAGCTTCATCCACCAGGCGTCGGGTACCCAGAGCAAAGCTGCGGTCATCAATGTGTAGCGTAAAAATTTTCCGACCAGCATCCAGCCGACACTGGGCCAGAACGGCATTTTCAACCAACCGGCCACTGCGCAGAGGGGATCGCCGACGGCCGGCAACCAGGAGAAGAACACAGCTTTCGGCCCGAGGCGCTCAAACCATTTTAAATAACGGGTCTTCTGCTCCGGTGCCATCGCCTGTTTGGCACCCCGGCCCAACCAGTAATCGAGTATTCCGCCCAGGGTATTGCCGGCGGTGGCAACCAGAATCGTCAACCAGAATTGCTCGGGATTAAGCTTGACATAACCGAACACGGCGGGCTCCGAACCCAAGGGCAGCAAGGTGGCAGAAACGAAGGCCACCACGAAGACCGAACTGAGTCCGTTGGTTGGCAGAGCAAACCATTCGATCAGGCGAGTAACCAGCGGCGCAACCAGCGATTCCATAACGCTCATGATCGCATGGATGCGGGTCCGGTAAAATTGACAAACCATGCCAATCGACTACCTGAAACGAATTCTGACGGCACGCGTCTATGACGTCGCCATTGAAACCCCGCTTGAGCCGGCACCAGCGCTGTCGCAACGACTGCACAATCGCGTGCTTTTGAAGCGCGAGGACCTGCAGCCGGTGTTCTCGTTCAAGTTGCGCGGTGCCTATAACAAAATGATCAATTTGCCGCCCGAGCAGTTGCAACGCGGCGTGATCGCAGCGTCGGCGGGGAACCATGCGCAGGGCGTTGCACTGGCCGCCCAGCGCTTGAATTGCCGGGCCGTCATCGTGATGCCGGTCACCACACCGCAGGTCAAGATCGAGGCGGTGATTGGCCGCAGTGCCGAGGTGATCCTTTTCGGAGATTCTTACAGCGACGCTTATGTGCACGCGCTGATGCTGCAGGAGCAACAGGGCCTGAGCTTCGTCCACCCGTTTGATGATCCGGATGTCATCGCCGGTCAAGGCACCATCGGCATGGAGATCTTGCAACGCCACCAGGCACCGATCCACGCCATCTTTGTTGCGGTTGGCGGTGGTGGTTTGATCGCTGGCGTTGCCGCCTATGTCAAACAGATCCGGCCGGACATCTTGCTGATTGGCGTTCAGGCGAAGGACTCGAACGCCATGCAGCTTTCATTGGCCGCCAATCAACGGGTCGAGCTGAAAGAGGTCGGCCTATTCGCCGATGGCACCGCCGTCAAACAAGTGGGGGTCGAAACCTTCCGGCTGGCCAAACTTTTTGTGGATGAAATCATTCTGGTCGATACCGATGAAATTTGCGCGGCGATCAAGGACGTATTTCAGGATACGCGCTCAATCCTCGAGCCGTCCGGCGCTTTAGCGATTGCCGGTGCCAAAGCCTATGTCGAACGAACCGCGATTCGCGATCAAACGCTGATCGCGATTGCCTGTGGCGCCAACATGAATTTTGATCGCTTGCGTTTTGTGTCGGAACGGGCGGAAATCGGTGAGCAGCGCGAGGCGGTGTTCGCGGTGACCATTCCGGAGGCACGCGGCAGCTTCCGACGCTTTTGCGAACTGGTCGGGGCACGCAATGTGACCGAGTTCAACTATCGGATTGCCGATGCCAACGAAGCCCATATTTTTGTTGGCATTCAGATCGCACGGGCCGATGAGGCCAGGCTTATTGCTGAGAATTTCGAGCGCGCCGGCTTTGCAAGCTTGAATCTGAGCAATGACGAATTGGCCAAGCTGCATATCCGGCATCTGGTGGGCGGGCGTTCCCGGCTGGCCGATAACGAATCCTTATTCCGGTTTGAATTTCCGGAACGGCCCGGCGCGTTGATGCGCTTTCTGTCGGCGATGAGTCCGAACTGGAACATTACATTGTTCCACTATCGCAATCACGGCGCTGACTCGGCGCGAATCCTGATCGGCCTACAGGTCCCGGCCCTGGAGACCAAAGATTTCAATTACTTTCTGGCGAACTTGGGGTACCCTTACATTGATGAAACTGCTCATCCGGCCTACAAACTGTTTCTCGGTTGAGAAAAAGTCAACTGTGGCGCAACTGAGGAGCAAGCAGACGCGGTCGATGTGTCGAACCGTTTCGTTTTGACCATTAGCCACGATCGAAGCATTGTCCGCACCGGCTAATCCACAACAATTGGTTAGAATTTGCCACCATTTCAAAATCTTGATGGCTGATATAAATCAGCGCCCGCAGTCGGCTTGCAGACTAAGTAAATGGTGCAGGCTAAAAAACTGACAGCAAAGGCGAGAAACTTCTATGCGCGTCGCAATTCTAGACGACGATCTACATTTGCTTGAAAGCGTGAGCAGCGCGATGGTTCAGGCTGGGTTCACCTGCAAAACCTACCGATTAGCCCGCGAGCTGCTGCAGGATTTGAAGCGCGAAAGCTTCGACCTGTTGCTGGTTGATTGGTTACTGCCCGATGTTCCCGGCATCGAGGTCATCAGGACCGTACGCAAGCAACTCAACAGCGACATGCCGATTTTGTTGGTCACGGCGCGCGATGCCGAGCGCGACGTAATCGAAGCCCTCGAAGCCGGTGCCGACGACTACATGGTCAAGTCCTCGCGCAACGGCGAGTTGGTGGCACGCGCCAAGGCGCTGCTGCGCCGTACCCGAAGCAAGCCGGAAGTCGAACGGGTATTCGAGTTGGGTCCCTTCAAGTTGGACACCCGCACCCATGATGCCTGGCGCGACAGCGTTCATATCGAGTTGACCCAGAAAGAATTTAATCTCGCACTGATTCTCCTGAAGAACATTGGCAAACCCTTGTCGCGCGGCCACATTCGAGAGATCGTTTGGGGCCGAGGCACCGAAGTCCCGTCGCGCACCATGGACACACACATCTCACGCGTCCGGACCAAGCTCGACCTGCGTCCGGAATCAGGCTTTTTGCTGGCCCCGGTTTACAGCTACGGTTATCGGCTTGAGCATCTGGGTAATGAGGACGCACAGGCAGCCTGATTGCGGCCGGGCGACGCCATCGCGACCCGCTGGCTGCCTGATGCGCCAAGCTTGGACGAGCGCTTGGATGGTTGTTACGCTGGGCATGACCAGCTTGGTATTCGCTCAAAGCGCCGCGGATGACGACATCGAGTACGTCGTTATCAAGGGCGATACCTTAATCAATATTGGCATACGCCTGTTGGAAAACCCGACCGATTGGCAGCGCCTGGTTGAAATCAATCGCATTGGCCGACAAAACGCGCTGCCGGTCGGCATGACCTTGCGAATTCCGAAGGAGTTGCTCAGAAGCCAATCGGCTCAAGCGATTGTCTCGGTGGTTTCCGGAAGTGCGCAAGTCAACGGGCAAGCGGCACTGGTCGGCCAGAAAGTGGCCGAGGCGGCGCTGCTCAGCACCGCCGCCGATGGTCTGCTCGAGATTCGACTCGGCGACGGCTCAACGCTGAAGCTGACCCCAGGCAGTCGAGTCAGGCTTGAGCGCCTGCGCCGCTACCATCGCGATGAAGTCATTGAAGCCCGGACCATTCTTGAGCAGGGTCGCGTCGAAGTTCAAGCCAGTCCACAACGCCGCAAGCCGCTAGAGATTCGCACGCCGTTTGCGACCGCTGCAGTGCGCGGCACGCAGTTCCGAGTCGGTGCAGCGCAGGAACTGGTGACCAGCGAAGTTTTGAACGGCGCGGTGAGTTGGGGTGCGACCAGCGGTGCGACGAGCGGTGCAACCAACAGCGCTGCCATTGAGCTAGCGGGCGGCTTCGGTTCGGCCGGTTCGCGCAACGGTGTGCTGCCTGCCGAGCGTTTGCTGCCGGCACCGGATCTGAGCCGCTTGCCCAATCGGATCCAGGACGCCGCGCTCAGTGCACCGTTTGCGGCCGTGACGCAGGCGAGCGCCTACCGCATTCAGGTCTCTGCTGACGCGCGCTTCAATTCAATTCTGCAGGAGCAGGTAACGCGCGTTGCGCAGGTTGATTACCTTACCCGCGCCGACGGCACCTTGTACCTGCGCATTCGCCCGATCGCCGGCTCCAGCGTTGAAGGTATCGATCAAACCGCGCAGATCGAGGTACAGGCGCGACCGTTCGCGCCAAACCCCAGGCCCACCCCGAACTCCGGCATTCTTTTTGCGCCGCAAGCAGCACTTTCCTGGAATCCCTCCGAGCTGGCCAGCGCTTATCAATTGCAATTGGCGGCCGATGCGAACTTCTCGCAGATCGTAGGCGAGCAGAAGGTGAATGCGACCACCGCCGAGTTAGCGCTCGCAACCGGTGCGCAACATCAGGCAACGCGCTACTGGCGCGTCGCCGGGGTCAATTCAACCGGCGGCTACCTCGGACCCTACAGCGCTGCGCAAACTTTGCGATACTACGCGCCGCCAGATACGCCGTCCCTAGTGCGCTCGACGGTTGAGCAAGCGGTACTCAGTTGGCCCAAGCGAGCGCGTGAACGTTACGCCCTCGAAATCGCCGATAACCCGGCGTTTGCGCAGGCCAGGCGAATTGAAACGGCCAGCAGTGAACAACAGATTGATCAGTTAAAGCCCGGGCGATATTTCGCGCGGCTGGCGGCACTCGCCGATGACGGCGTGACTACACCCTACTCTGCCAGCCTCGAGTTTCGAGTCAAGTCTGGCTTTACCAGTGGATTCGGTCTGCCGTTGGAGTCAGGCTCTGGAATTCGAATCGAATCGCCGTCTTACTAACGCGACTCTGTTGAATGACCCTGACGCCTGGCCGGCGAATGTTGCTCGAGTGGTTGATCCTGACGACCCTGTTGGTTGTGCTCGCCGTACTGGGCAGCCGACATGCGCTGCGCGCCGCTGCGCCATGGAGCAGTCTGCATCGCAGCGACGCGCTGATCCTCGATACCTTGCAGCCGATCGCGGCGATTGCACCAAGCCAAACGATTGTTCTGGTCGAGATCGATCAGAACAGCCTCGATCAACTGGGCCGCTGGCCCTGGCCACGAAGTATCCATGCGGCGCTGATTGATCGTTTGTTGAATGCAGGCGTTCAAACCATCGGGCTTGATATCCTGTTCATTGAACCGACCGCCGACGATGCCTTGATCGGCACCGCCTTTCAAAACGCCGGCCAACGCGGCGTGCGAATGGTCATGCCGGTTTCGATTACCCGTAATTCGGGTGAGCGCTGGTACCCGCTCTACCCGGTGCCGGAACTGGGTCTGGTCAGTCAGTTGGCGCACGTCAATTTCCGGATCGATGGCGATGGTCTGGTGCGCGGCCAGTATCTGCAGGAGGGCGGATTCCCGTCCTTCGCACTGGCATTGCTGGCACCGGCGCAGCGCCAATCGATCCAGGAAACCGCCCAATTGGCGTTGATTGAATCGAATCCGATTGCCCGCGACCAGGCCTTCGCCGAGGCCCTTTGGTCACTGCGACATTTCACTTTGCTGTCGCGCTTGAACGCGCCGATCACGCGTATATCGTACGTCGACGTACTGCGCGCCAGCAAACTTGATGAACTGAAAGGCAAGACGATTGTGGTCGGTGCCACCGCGCTCGGGCTGGGTGACCAATACGCCAACGCACTGATCGGCGAGAGTAGTTTGTCGGCCGGCGTCGAGTTACATGTCGCCGCCTTTAGTGCCCTTGAACAGCAAAAGCTGATTTTGCCGATGGCCGTCAATCTGGCCAGCGCCTTGGCCGCGCTGCTGGTGTTCATTGCGATGATTGCACTGTATCGATCATCGGCTCGGGTGGGACTGCTCCTAACGCTACTGGTCTTCGCCGTTACGATCGCCCTCGCCGCCGGGCTGTTGCGCGCCGGCTTCTGGTGGCCACCTTCTACCGTGCTGCTGCTGACCGCAGTGGCCTATCCGCTATGGAGCTGGCGACGTCTTGAGGCCGCCACCGGCGGGCTGGTGCAGCAGGCGCAGCGGCTCGAATCGGAACCGATGCTGACGGCAGTCGAGCATCACGCGAATCTGCCAGCCGAACAGGTGTCACGTAGCGTGCAGCAATTGCAATACGCAGCGCAACGCAGCGTCGAGTTGCGTCGCCTGTTGCAGTCAACGCTACAAAATCTGCCGCATCCGGCGATACTGACTGACCAATACGATCGCGAGGTGCTGCGTAATGATCAGTTCGAAAAGGCGTTCGGCGGACCGTCGGATGAATCGACGGTTCAAGTGCCGGGCAATGCGCCCGCAACCACAATAACCGCTAACGGCAACATCCCCAGTTGGTTGGCGCGACACGCCGGCCTGGCGCTGTCCAGCGCTCCGGACTCGACGCGAACGCACGCGCAGGAGCAGCGTGACAAACTGGGGCGCGACTGGTTGATCAACACGGTGCCCATGCGGTATCCGGACGGACGGCGCTGGACGCTGATTCAACTGGTCGACTTATCACCGATCCGCGCCGCCCAACGCGAGCGCGAGCAGACCTTGCGATTCCTGTCGCATGACCTGCGCACGCCCCTGTTGTCGATCCTGACCATCATGAGCGAACAGAAAGGCAGCGGCATTACACCGCTCTGGCAAGAACGTATTGACACCTACGCGCAGCGCTCGCTCGAGTTGGCCGACGGCTTCGTACAATTGGCACGCGCCGAGAACAAGGCGATTGAACATGAAACGGTCGATCTCGCCGATTTGATTATCGAGGCCAGTGACCTGAGCTGGGCGATGGCACAAGCGCGCCAGATTCGCTTGAACAGTGCCAACTTGCAATCCGAGGCGCTGGTCACCGGTGACGCGCAATTAATTCGCCGGGCGCTGACCAATCTGATTGATAACGCGATCAAATTCAGCCCGCCCGGGGCCGAAGTCTGCTTGACGCTGACCCGCGAACCAGCGCTGACCAGCCGCCTCGGCCGGGATTGCTGGTGTGCCGCCGTCGCCGATCAGGGCAAGGGCTTGCCGGCCGACGAATTGGCGCAGGTGTTCGAGCCGTTTTGGCGTAGCCTGCGTCATGAAGACCGGCCGGGTGCCGGCTTGGGGCTGACCTTTGTCAGGGTTGTGGCCGAACGGCACAGCGGTTTGGCAACTGCCACCGCCAATGCCGGCGGCGGCGCGCGATTCGAGTTTCGACTGCCCACCGCTTGAATCAGCCTGCCGCCGGACGCCTGGTTGGCCCGATCGCAGCCGTTTTCGACCGAAATTCGGCAGCGCGGCTATAATTTCAATCAATTCAAAAGCTTAGGCCTTCGATACTCCTGATGCATCTGCTGACGCTCGGACTGAACCACAACACCGCGCCGCTTGCGCTGCGCGAGAAGGTTTCGTTCCCCGGCGAACTTTTGGGTAGCGCGCTGAGCGACCTGAAAAAACGCCTGGCCGGGCGGGCCTCTGAGGCGGCGATTCTGTCGACCTGCAACCGGACCGAAATATATTGCGTCACCGGCGAGCCTCGCGAGTTACCAGCCGCACTGGCGCAATGGCTGGGACGGCACAGCGGCATGCCGGGCGATCAACTGGACGCGCAGCATCTGTACACGCTACCGCAGGGCGAGGCGGTCCGGCACGCGTTTCGGGTCGCCTCCGGACTCGACTCGATGGTGGTCGGCGAACCGCAAATTCTCGGTCAGATGAAGGACGCGGCGCGGATGGCCCAGCAGGCTGGTTCGCTCGGCACTCATTTGCACCACTTGTTCCAGCACAGCTTCGCGGTCGCCAAGGAAGTTCGCTCGACCACTGAAATCGGCGCACATTCGGTATCCATGGCCGCCGCCGCAGTCCGCCAGTCGCGGCGCATCTTCGAGGATTTGCGCCAGACTCAGGTGCTGTTGGTAGGTGCCGGCGAAATGATCGAGTTGGCAGCCACCCATTTTGCCGCCCAGCATCCAAAGAAGATTGTCGTCGCCAACCGGACGATCGAGCGCGCCCAGAAACTCGCGCAAAAAATCGGTGGCCAGGCGATCCGTCTGGCCGAGTTGCCCGAGCGACTCAACCAGTTCGACATCATCGTCAGTTGTACCGCCAGCACCTTGCCGATTATCGGCCTGGGTCTGGTCGAACGTGCGACCCGCACCCGCAAGCACCGACCGATGTTCATGGTCGACCTGGCCGTGCCGCGCGATATCGAAGCCGAAGTCGGCCAGCTTGAAGATGTTTTTCTCTACACGCTCGACGATCTCGGCAAACTGGTGCAGACCGGCGTCGAGCACCGCTTGGCGGCAGTGACCCAGGCCGAAGCGATCATCGAGACTCGGGTCGGGGCATTCATGCAATGGTTGGCCAGCCGCGACGCCGTACCGCGCATCAAAGCGCTGCACTCGCGTGCCGACGCGCTCAAACAAGTAGAACTCGAACGGGCGCGGCGCGCGCTCGTCCGAGGTGACGATCCGCAGCAGGTGATTGAAGCACTGGCACAAGCACTGACTGCCAAGTTTTTGCATGGCCCGACCACGCTCTTGAACCGTACCGATGAACAAAGCGCACAAATCTCACAATTGATCGAGCATTTGCTGCCTGAACAGAAATAACCATGAAGCCTGCCATACAAGGCAAACTCGACTCGCTCGAGCAACGCTTGGCCGAAGTCAATGGCCTGTTGTCTAGTGAACAGGC
>JANORY010001157.1:0-3773 GCA_031415535.1 Burkholderiales bacterium
GCCGTCAAATTCACAGCGCAGGGCCTGATTACCCTGGCTTACACGGTCAAAGATAACGAGCTGCGCATCAAGGTGACCGACACTGGCATCGGCATCGCAGTGGAGGACCAGGTACATATTTTCGGCGATTACCATCAGGTCGACAACGCATCGCGCACGCGCGACAAGGGTCTGGGACTGGGATTGGCGATCGTTGAGAGGATCACTAAGTTGCTAAGCGGAACAATCAGCCTCGACTCCGAATCCGGCAAGGGCTCAACGTTTTGCGTCAGCCTGCCAATCAGTCAATCGCGACTGAATGAACTGCGCCAGGCACCGCCCACCGCTGCAATATCGAGCAAACAAATGCTCACCGGCTTATTCGTTCTGATCGTCGACGACGATCGTCTGGTGCGCGATTCAATCGGCACGCTGCTGTCACTCATGGGTGCCGAGCTGGTCAGTTACGAAAACGCTGAACAGGCACTCAGCGGCCTGCAGCAACTTGAGAGACTGCCCGATATTGCACTCATCGACTATCAACTCTCCGGCGGTCGCAACGGCATTGATATGTTGAACATCATGCGATTGCAGCATGCACAAATACGCGGCATTTTGCTGACCGGCAATACCGATCCGGTGCTGGTCGGCGAGGTCGAGCGTGCCGGCGCAAAACTGTTGCACAAGCCGGTGCGTGCGGAGCGGCTGCTGAAAATCATCGAAGCTTGCCGGCCGCAGGCGAGCCGCGCGCGCGTTCTGCATGAGGCCGACGGCACAGTTGAGCACGGCCAGGAAGGCTTGCACGATCGACCGGCATTTAGTGCCGTGGCCTAGAAGCGCGCCCCGACCTGCCGCTTCGCATCAGGCTCCCCAAGGACTCAATGACACTGGGGTATAGTTCTTCAGGATTAACTCGACGGCTTCCTGGAACAAGTAATTCGGTCACTGAATGGACATTAGTTTTAATACCTGGGTTCGACCCGAATACGTCGCACCGGCCCTCGGAATCGTCGTAGCCGGCTTGGGCGGCGCACTTACGGAAATCCGGCCCTGGTACAAGGCGCTCAAGACACCCCGATGGAAGCCGCCCGATTGGGCGTTGGTCGAAACGGTCTTTTTATGGGCATCCATTCTGTGGATGATCATTGTGACCTACCCGCTTTCCGCAACCGCCAGTTTGCTGTTGCTGCCCTACCTGATTTGGGTCAGTATCGCCAGCGTGCTGAATCTGAAAACCGTAACCGTGAACGGTCCGTTCAAATAACCGACAGGCTGTTTCAATCCATCTTTGTGAGCGTCCATGATTAAAGCCCCGGTCGACGGTATAAAACTCAACAGCGTGATCGCCAACGGCATTACACAACGCTACGCCGAATGCGGTGTAGGACCGGTGGTGGTGTTCTGCCATGGTTGGCCGGAGAGCTGGTACTCCTGGCGGCACCAGATGCTGGCACTAGCGGCGGCGGGCTATCGTTGTATTGCACCGGACATGCGCGGCTACGGCGGAACCGACGCGCCGCAAGAAATCGAGCACTACAGTATTCTGGATCTGGTCGGTGATATGACCTCGCTGTTGCGCGCGCTGAACGCCAGCGATGCGGTGGTGGTCGGACACGATTGGGGTGCACCGGTTGCCTGGCATTGCGCGTTGTTCAGACCTGACCTGTTTCGCGCCGTGGTGGGCATGAGTGTGCCGTGGGCGACCCGCGGCAAGATTGACCTCCTGAGCTCACTCGAAGCGCAGGGCATCACGCGCTTTTATATGCAGTACTTCCAGCAGCCCGGCGTCGCCGAAGCCGAACTCGAGCGCGATGTACGTCAGGCACTGCGACTGATTTATTTCACCTCGAGCGGCGAACAACCCGATCATGAAAAAGGCTTCGCGGTGTTACCACCGACCGGTGGATTTCTGGATAACAAAGTGGCACCCGATCGACTGAACGGCTGGCTCAGCGAAGCTGATCTCGACTGGTTCGCAGGCGAGTTTGGACGCACCGGTTTTCGGGGTGGCCTGAACTGGTATCGTAATTTGACCAGTAATTGGCGTCTGACTGCGGCCTGGGCTGGCCAGCCGATTCGACAGCCTTCGCTCTTTATCGCAGGCAGCCGGGACGGTGTCTTGAAATTTCCGGCGTCGAAGATGCAAATCGAGCTGTTCCCGAAAACCCTGCCGGGCATTCGCGGAACCCATATCCTGGAAGGTGCGGGTCACTGGATTCAACAAGAACGTGCCATTGAAGTGAACCGGCTATTGCTCAATTTTCTGAAAGGACTGTAGTGGAAAGGACTAAGGTGAATTACCAACATATCCTCTATTCAATTGAGTCGGCGATCGCGACGATTACCTTGAATCGACCCGATCGCATGAACGCCTGGACCGCAACCATGGAAAAGGAGGTGCGTCAGGCAATGAGCGCAGCGCAGGCGGACCAGGCGGTTCGGGTGATTGTCTTAACCGGTGCAGGCCGTGCCTTCTGCGCCGGCGCCGATATGGAGGTCCTCAAAGGCATCGCACCGGGCGAACATCGTGGCGGTGAAAATAGTGCCGGCGTCAATCCTGTCAGCGAGAATCGTGTCGGCGAACCTATGCCGGCTTTTGATATGAATCGACGTGCCGACTGGCAGACCCGTTACGCCTACTTCGCCAGTATCGACAAGCCGGTCATTGCGATGATCAATGGTGCCTGTGCCGGGCTCGGCATGGTGATGGCCCTCTATTGCGATCTGCGTTTCGCAGCTGACACGGCGGTGTTCAGCACCGCATTTGCGCGACGCGGCCTGATCGCCGAACACGGCATCAGTTGGACTTTACCGCGCATTGTCGGCCATGCCAATGCGCTCGATCTGCTGATCTCAGCGCGCAAAGTGCGCGCGCCGGAAGCTCGCGAGCTTGGATTGGTCAACAAAATCTTCGCGCCTGAACAACTGCGGGAATCGGTCATGGCGTATGCACTCGAGCTGGCGACCATGGTCTCTCCGCTCTCGATGGCCGCCATCAAAAAACAAATGTATGAAGTGCCTTTCCAGACGCTTTCCGAAGCGGTGATGACTGCAAATCACGCCATGCTGATCAGCTTCAAGTCAGACGATTTTCGCGAAGGCGTGGCCCATTATGTCGAGAAACGCGCACCGAATTTTACGGGCACCTGAGCGGGCAGTCTCAATCGATAGGTCGGCGGTGAAACCAGGGCTGCGCGCGTTCCAATTGACCCGCCAACTGGAATAGGGTCTGCTCATCGCCATAGCGCGCCGCAAACTGGCAACCAATCGGCACGCCTTGGGCATTCCACCAAAGTGGCACTGACATCGCTGGCTGACCGGTGATGTTGAACAGGTAGGTAAACGGCAGATAAGCCTCAAGCTGGGCGATCCAGCGGTCAACGTCGGTGGATTGAATGTCGAAGTGACCGATCGGGGTCGGCGGGGTCGCCAAGGTGGGCGTCAGCCAGACATCTCGGCCCTCGAAAAATGCCGCAATGGCACGCGACTGCCGGTGCAGACCTTGTAGTGCCAGAATGTACTGTGGGGCATCGATCGCGCGACCACGTTCGGCCAGAGCATAGGTCAGTGGCTCGACCAGATGACGCGCCGGCATCGGCCCGCCGGTGATTCGGGCAATATTGGCCATAGTGTTGGCGGCAAAGACCTGAGCAAATCCACGTTGCAGGGCCGCCGCGTCAAACTGCGGGGTCGCTTCCTCGACGACGTGGCCGAGTTGTTCGCACAGACTTGCCGCATGCTCGACCGCAGCGACGTGGATGCTCGCGACGTTCGTGAACGTGCTCACCGGCGCG
>JANORY010001158.1:0-1151 GCA_031415535.1 Burkholderiales bacterium
GC
This sequence comes from Burkholderiales bacterium, assembly GCA_031415535.1. Classification (GTDB taxonomy): domain Bacteria; phylum Pseudomonadota; class Gammaproteobacteria; order Burkholderiales; family Burkholderiaceae_E; genus JANLTP01. The sequence continues at coordinate 3 of JANORY010001158.1, forward strand.
CACGAAATCCGTCAAAATGGAGGTGAAATGCCCGTTGCAGACCCTCGTTTCCATCGGCGGCAGCATTCGGACGGAGGCCGGTTTGCCCATAAAAAATATCCGACTGACCTGCGAAACCGACGGTTTTCAACGAAAAACCTGGACGAACGCGGCGGGCCAATTCGAGGCCGACAGCCTGCCGGGCGGCGCGACGTTTATCGTGAAAGCCAAAAACCGCTCGAACTGGCTCAACGGCGTTTCGACGTTCGACCTCGTGGATATGCGAAAGCACATTTTGGCCGTCAAACTCCTCCCGTCGCCGTACAAAATCATCGCCGGCGACATCAATCGCAACAACTCGCTGACCACGTTCGACATCGTGGAATTGCGAAAACTCATCCTCGGCATTTACGATTCGCTGCCCTCGAACGACTCGTGGAGGTTTGTTGATTCGAGCTACGTTTTTCAGAATCCGAAATGGCCGTTTGGCGAGCCGTTTTCGGAAAAAATTGAGGTCGCAGCCGTTCAATCCGATGCCGTCGGTCAACGGTTTGTCGGCCTGAAAGTCGGCGACGTGAACGGCTCGGCAGACCCGCAGGACATTGGATTACGGAATACGGATTACGGATTACGGATTGTTTCGGCTGCCACGGAAGAACGCGGCGACCATGAAAATTGGCCCATTTTCATTGAAAATGAATCGATTCAGGCTGGTTTTTCTGTAAAAATTCCGTTTCGGGCGGGCGACCTCCAACGGCTCGGCGGCTTTCAATTTTCACTGAATTTCGATTCGGAAAAACTTCGTTTTGAAAAAATTTCAGCCTTCGGCGGCGGCCTCGGCGAGCAACATTTCAATCAAAAACAGGTGGCCGACGGGCGGCTGACGGTCAGTTTTGAGGGCGGCGCAGATGGCTGGCAGCCGTCGGATTCGACTCTTTTTGAACTGAATTTTACCGGCCTCGAACCGGTCAGGCTGGCCGATGCGCTGCGTTTCGACGAGGCATTTTTGCCGCCCGAAGGCTATTTCGACGGGCAAATTTTGACCCCTGAACTTCATTTTTTGGAAACGGAAAATGGCCCGAAACCAGGCCTGCAACCCAATCTGCCGAATCCGTTTCGGGAAAAAACGCGGGTTCCTTTCTGGCTGCCCGCAGCGGGCGAGGCGACGCT
>JANORY010001159.1:0-11745 GCA_031415535.1 Burkholderiales bacterium
ATGGGGCGGGGGGAAGTCGTGGATTTTGAGGATCCGTTGCGCCGGGTTTGGTTTGTGGTGGACGAGCTCGATGCGCTGGGGCGCATCAATGGCTTGAAAGACGCGCTGGCCCGGCTGCGCAAAGCCGGCGGGCGGTGTGTGCTGGGGTTTTAGTGGATTGCGCAGGTCAGCAGCATTTATGGAGTGGGTGAGGCGAGAACGATCGTGGAGAACTGCTCGAACACGTTGATACTGCGGTGCTCGGCCAGTGAGGGTGGCGGCACGGCTGAGTTTGCCTCGAACCTGATCGGACAGCGCGAGATTGTGCGGGAGACGGTATCGGTGTCAGAATCGAAAGCCGGGTTTGGTCGGTCCTCCACGTCTACCAATTATGGGGAAGAGCACCGGATCGAGCAGGCGGTGCTGGCGTCGGAGATCGAGAGCTTGCCGGATCGGCAGGGGTATCTGAAGTTTGCTTCGGCGAATATGTGGATGCGGGTGAGATTTTAGGTGCGCTAGCGCCGCCATTGAGGGGCTGCCGACGAGCGTAGCGAGGAGACCGTCCCATCGAATGGCTTGTTAGCCACCGCCTCGCCCCGGAGGCTCTAAGGTGCTGGCTGGGTAAGCGGTTTGCCTTTGTCAACCACGAACGTAGTTGCAGCACGTGCTACACCTCCACCGACGTTCCGCGTTTCATGAATCACTCCTCTAGGCGTGTGATATGCCTCGCCTGCATTTACACGACTGGGCTCACGCCCTTCAACGCGCAGCTCCAAAGTGCCTTCCAGGACCAAGGCGTACTCGTCGGCAGAAGGGTGTGAGTGACGACCGGTAGTGCCGCCAGGCGCAAACTCAGCGGACGCAACTACGACCTCTTTCGTGTCGTCTCCAGTTAGCGCAGCGCGTGAGTGAACTTTTGGAAAGAACCCCTGAGGTTGCGCGTAGGCAAGATCGATGGGCAGCCCAACGCAGACAAGAAGCACTGCACATAAGGCTGCGAAGTGCACGCGAGCACACGTCATATGCTTTCCTCCCGGACGTCTACGCCTCTGGGTTTGCGCTTTTCAAGGGGGAGGCGCGTGACCCTTGGCTGTGGCTAACTTTGATGTAGGGCGACGTTCAAGCCCCTTAATTTGGTGAATTGCTCCATAACCCATTTTCTCCGACGCTCTTGAAATTAGCAAGAATATTAGCGAGACTGAGGTTTTACTGTATATAAAAAAGGGCTATCCACTTCGCTCCGCAGGCGCAGCGAGCTTCTGGTGACGTCGCCTCCCCGGCCTGTTGTCTCTGATGTCGCAGTAGGTCACCGGCGCCGTGACAGCGGCTTGTTCCATTAAAAGATAGAACAACATCCCTCTGAATCGCGAGCTGCGGCGGTTAAATCTGAACACGAACTCATCAAGGCCCAGCACCAGGATCCGCTATTGCTCCATCCCCGGGCGACCCATGTTGGCGTGCGCCTTTCCTTCACCCTTTGCACGATTCGGAATCACTTCGTGCCGTATCGTGAACACGCGCTCGCGCAGCCACGGCTCGGTGTAGATGTGCTGCAAGCCGCACAAGAGTTGAGGAATATCGTCACGCGACTTGGGGTCCAGATAGATCGCACCAATGTTCACGCCATCGAGCAACATCTGGGGGTTGATCACATGACGCATGAATTTTGGTCCGACGAAGTTTTAGGGCAAGGCACCCAACGAGCGCTTTAGCGCGGCCACCCGAAGTCCGAAACCCCCTATGAACTCAGCTTCTCGAACCCGATTCGCACACTCGAGGCGACTCATAAAGATCCGGATATTCGTGCCTCAATTGTACCTTCAACCTATTGATTTGTATAGATGTTTCTGCTTTTAGGTCAAGCACTAGTTAACAAGTGTGAGATGGACCAGCCACTGGTGAGCGTCGTTCGTGCTTCCAGGAGTTGAAGTTGTGCCCGAGGCGCTTGCGGTGGCCGCTCCGGGCTGAAAGGTCTCGTGGCCCTGGCTCGAAGCGCGGACTTCCCATTGCTGCATGTAGCCGGTGCAAGTGAAGTGCGTTTTGCCGGTAGCCATTGCGCCCGTTGCTCGTTGAGTCAGCGTCACCTGTATGTCTGCTCGCTGACCCAGGGTGCATGCTATCGGCCCGGTTAGGACGACGTGTTGGCCACGATGAGAAATGGTTCCCGCAAAATCAATTGTGTTCGATTGAATGCCCGCAGATGCGGGCCACATGATGGCTACGCCCAGAAATCCAAAGAGCGCCCTGGACTTTGAACCAATTGAAACGGACTCGCCAAGAGATCTAGTTTTCATGACTCGTGCTCCGATGTGCCGTGGTTGAAGAAAGCGCGTGAACCTCGATTGCATGCATTGGTGCCCGTGTGGCGATTGCCTTGGGCGCGGGACAACTCCAGTCGAGTTTGGGGCGTCTACTTTGGTATAGGGCGACGTCTAAGCCTATTAACTGGATCAACTGATCCATAACCTATTTTGTCCGAGTCGCTTCAAACCGGCAAGAACATTGGATAGGAGTCTGTCGGACTTGAAATTGGGGTCGCAGCGATGAATGCCGGGAAGCGGTTGTGTTCATTCGGATTTCTTTATCGGGCAACGATGGGCGGCGGAAAGGTGTCCTTCAGGAGTCTGTGTACCGACTCCAAATGGGACTTCATCAGTCGCGTGGCCCGTTCGGCATCGCGCGCTCGCAGTGCCTCTAAAAACTCCAGCCGCTTTTCAACCAATCGGGGTTGTGGCTTGCCTCCGGCTGCGACCCGGGTGAAGACGAATTTCATCAGAATTTCGGTTAAAGACGCGACCATCATGGACAGCACCGGATTAGCGGTAGCGGCAGCCAGCAATCGATAAAATTCGCGCGAGCACTCGACCCGATCGAGATACAGGCCGGCTCGGGTCTTTTGCTCGGTCAATTCGATGTTGGCTTGAAGAGCCGCGAAGTCGGCGGCGCTGGCACGTTTGCAGGCCAGTCGAACCACCAGATCCTGAATATGGACCCTGGCTTCGGTTAGATCCTCGACGCTGATCGATCCGAGTGCGAGCATATCCTGAACCACTTGATTCATCCGCCCGGAATCGCCGGCGCGGATAAACGCGCCGCCCTTGATACCCTTGCGAAGCTCGAGGATTCCGGCAAGCTCCAGCGTGCGCAGCGCTTCGCGCAGCGCATTGCGACTCACCGCGAGTTGCAGCGCAAGCTCGCGCTCCGGGGGCAGTTTGTCGCCTGGCTTTAGCGCACCGGACGAAAGTTGCTCGCGAATCCGCGCGCAAATTTCCTCGAAGGCGCGGCGCGTGTGGATCGGTTCGAAGGCCAGCATGAGACGGCGTAGGGTTTCGACTAGCGGCCGCTGTACTGGGGCTTGCGTTTTTCGACAAATGCGCGGACCGCTTCCTTGTGGTCTTCGGTCTGGAAGCTCATCATTTCCAGCGCATAAGAGGTGTCCATAATCAAGTTGAACTGATCCTTCAATTGTTTGTTGACCGACAATTTGGTCCAGCGAATGGCCCAGGTAGGGCCGTTGGCCAACTCATCAGCAATTTCGCGTGCCTTGGCCAATACCTGGTCGGCGGGAACCGAATAATTGACCAAACCCATCCGGGCGGCATCGACGCCCTTGATCAGGCTGCCGCGCATCAGAAACTCCTTGGCGCGATTCGGGCCGACCAGCAAGGGCCAGATGACCGCACCACCGTCGCCAGCGACCAGGCCAATCTTGACATGCGGATCGGCGATTCGCGCGGTATCTGAACACACGGTAATGTCGCAGAGCAGCGCAACGGTCGCGGCCAGACCAATGCAGTCACCATTGATGGCGCAGATGATCGGCTGTTCGCAATCGAGAATGTTCTGGACGATACGCCGCCCGCCACTCGGCTCGATCATGGCACCTTCTTCGAAGACGTCGCCGCCCGGGCGATCGAGCATGCCCTTGACATTGCCGCCGACGCTGAAGTACTTGCCTGAGCCCGTCAGCAAGATGGCATTGACCTCGGTGTCGCGCGACAGATCAGCCCAAATGTCCTGCAATTCAATATGAAATTGATGGGCAATCCGATTGCCGGTCTCCGGTTGATTCAAGGTGACGATCGCTAACTTACCTTCCTTCTCGATCTTCAGGCATTGATAACGGGAGTAGTCGATTTTGGTGTTGGACATGGCGTTGGGCTTGACGAGTTGTGTGGGGTTACTTATGATAAATGGTAGTACCATTTAATGCAACGACCATTTAACGAATTGACCATTTAACGAATTGACCATTTAAACCCTGATTCGGAATCCTGATGAACTTTAGCCCCGAGCAACTTGAATTTCGCGACAGTATTCGTCGCATGGTCGACAAACATGTCGTGCCGATTGCTGCCGAAATCGACGAGAACGATCGCTTTCCGGATGAGCTGTTGCCGGTGTTTGGCGATATGGGATTGATGCAACTCTGGGTGCCCGAGAAATACGGCGGGCCGAACGGCAACCTCACCCTGACCTGCATGGCGCGTGAGGAAATCTCGCGCGTTTCACCGGCCTGCGGATCGATTGCCGGCCTGAATACGATGTTCACCATGCCACTATTACATTTTGGTTCCGAGGAACAGCGGCAGCGTTTTTTGCCGGTGCTGGCCAAGGGCGGCGTCGTCACGGCGATTGCCATTTCCGAGCCGCAGGCCGGCTCCGATGTCAGTGCGATGACCACCAAAGCCGTGCGCGACGGCGATGCTTATGTCATCAATGGTCGCAAGCAATGGTGCAGTTATGGTTGTATCGCTGATTTTATCGTGCTGATGGCGCGCACCAGCGGTCAGTCCGGCGCTGAAGGCATCAGTGCGTTTGTGCTGGAGCCGAAAACCATGAACGGCATCAGTTTTGGTCGGCATGAGCGCAAGATGGGTTGGCGCGGCGCGCCGAACACGCCGATTTTTCTGGATAACGTGCGGGTGCCGATTGCCAACCTGATTGGCGAGGAAGGCAAGGGCTTCAAGGCCTCGATGCGCGCTTTGGATATGAATCGACCGACCATCGGCGCGCAAGCAGTGGGTCTGGCACAAGGTGCGCTTGATGCGTCGATTGCCTATGCCAAGGAGCGCAAGCAGTTCAAGCGCAGCATCTCCGAATTTCAGGGCGTGCAGTTCATGCTGGCTGATATGGCGATGCAGATCGAAGCGGCTCGAACCTTGGTCTACGAATGCGCCCGATTGGGTGATGCCGGCGATTTCGAGCGATTGCCGATGTTAGCCAGCATGGCAAAGTGCTTTGCCAGCGACGTGGCCATGAAGGTCACCACCGACGCGGTGCAGATCTTTGGCGGCTACGGTTACACCAAGGACTATCCGGTTGAGCGAATGATGCGTGATGCGAAACTGGCGCAGATCTTTGAGGGCACCAACCAGATCCAGCGCGTGGTGATTGCGCGCCATCTGCTGAAGTAGGCGTTGCCAACCATGGATCGTCCAGGTGACGAAGAACGCCGGCTGCTCAGCGATTCGCTCAGAGGCTTGTTGTCCGAGCACTGGCCGACGCATCGCGCCGTGGCGGACCAGGCCGATGCCGCCGCGCTCGATCCGCTCTGGAGTCGCTTGGCCGCTCAGGGTCTGACCGAGCTGGGGGGCGATCCTCAGAATGGCGGACTCAGTGAGTTGCTGGTGGTGTTGCGGGAACTCGGCCGGGCGGCCTGTCCGCTGCCGCTGCTCGACGCTTACCTTGCCAACCTGATTCTGTCAGCTCACAACAATCGGGCGCGGGACGCCAGCGCTTTGCAATCGGCCCAGCCCTCGGCCCAGCAACCGGACCAGCCATCAACGCTGCAATCTGCGCTGCATTCGGGTGCGGCGCAAATCGGCGTGTCATTCGCTGCCTATGACGGTGACCGTTCCGCGGGTGCCGTTACCGTCGCGCAAAACCGGCTCAGTGGTCGACTGCGTTTTGTCGATTGCGGGGTTTCGCTGACGCATATTCTGGTGCTGCTTGATTCCTCGGTTGCGCTGCTGGCGTGCAGCGATCCTGGCCTGAGACGGGCGAAGACCCGCGCGCTTGGGCTGGACGGATGGCAACAGTTCGAGTTAGTCGATTGCCGCGCGACCGTGCTTGAGTTGAGTCCGAGTGATCGCGACCGATTGCAGGGTATTCGTCGCCTGGGCTTGCTGGCACGGGCCTACGGTGCCGCGAACGCCGCATTTGAGGCGGTGGTCGACTACGCCAAGGTACGACAGCAGTTCGGCAAGGCGATCGGTAGTTTTCAGGCGGTAGCCCACAAACTGGCCAACTGCACGATCAGCCTCGAGGCAGTCCGCTTGTTGCTGGCCAATACAAGCGCAAGGCAAGGTTTGATCGACAAGATTTTTCAGATCGCGAATTTGATGCCGAGTTTGCGCGCGACTTGGGCAAGACCGGCTGGCTCGGTCTTTCCTGGCCGGCCCGGCACGGCGGCCAGCAGCGCACGCCGCTCGAACAGATCGCGTTCATTGAAGAAATGGAGCGCGCCGAAGCGCCCCGGGTCGGTGCTGCAGTGCAGGCCACTGCACTGATGCTGTTCGGCACCGCAGCCCAACAGCAGTGTTATCTGCCCGAAATGTTGCGCGGCGAGGCCATGCACGGCATGGGCTACAGCGAGCCTAACGCCGGGTCCGATCTGGCCTCGCTCAAAACCAGTGCGGTTCGCGACGGCGAACATTGGGTGATTAATGGTCAGAAGATCTGGACCACGACCTGGTGGGGCAAGTATATGTTTCTGGCCGCGCGTACCCGGCCAGACGCAAAACCGGCGCACGCTGGCATCAGCATGTTTATCGTACCGATGAACACACCGGGGATCCAGATCAAAGCCTCGAAGACGATGTACGACGGCAGTTTCGCGAATATTTTCTACGACAATGTACGGGTACCGGTGGACGCATTGCTCGGCGAGGTCGATGGCGGCTGGCAAGTGTTGACCGCTGCATTGGCCAGCGAACGAGGTTTGGTGGGTGGCGGCATTGTGTTGAAGGTCGCGCACGCCTTCGAGTTGTTGTGCGATCTGATCAGCCGCCCGATCGATTCGGATCGACCCCTGTGTGCCGATCCCGTGGTACGGGATCGCATCGCCCACCTGGCCTCTGAAATTGAAGTTGGCCGGCTGCTGATGATGCGTTGTGCTGAGTTGGCTGGAACGGCTGCGACACCACCCGAATACGGAGCCATGAGCAAGGTTTTTTCCAGTGAGCTGATGGAGCGGTTTGGCGAAGCGGCGCTCGATATTCTGGGTATGCAAGCCTGCCTGTCGCAGGGCGCAGACGGTAATCTATTGAATGGTCGGTTCGAGCAAAACCTGCGTCATTCACTGATGTGGGTGATCAGCATTGGCACCAACGAAATCCAGCGCAGCCTGATCGCCCAGCGCGGCCTCGGTTTGCCGAGATAGATGTGATCAGACTGGTGCTTCGCGGGTGGTGTGTCCGAGCGCAACCAGAACCGCCGAAAACAGGATCAGTCCGATTCCGAGTAGTGAATAAAAGTCCACACGCTCGCCGAATATGATCAATCCGATGATCAAGGCGGTGGGCAAACTCAGATAACTGAGCGGCGCAATGACATGGGTATAGCCGTGTCGGAACGCCTGGCTAAATAACAGTTGTCCGGCGGTACCCAATAATCCGATCCCCAGCAGAATCATCAGATCATCGGAATTATGCGGTGCCTCCCAGTACTTCGGTACGACCAAGCTAAAGGCAGTCAAGGTACCGATTGAGCTCCAGAACGTCGTAACTCGAGGTGCATCGATCGGTGCCAGCATTCGAGTCAGCAGCGTGAAGACCGCATGCGCCAATGCGCCGATCAGGACGATCAGTTTGATCGACTCGAAAGCGCCCGACAGCGGACCGGTCACCAGCAGCACGCCGGTGGCACTGATCATTATCACCATCCAACCGAGGCGGCTCGGCCGTTCGCGCAAGCACAGATAACCCAGTACTGCCGAGAGCGCTGGCGACAGAAACATGATTGCGGTGCATTCGGCCAACGGCAAATGGCGCAATCCGGTGTAAAAACAACTGGTTGCGACGACTACCATCATGGCCCGCAAAAGCTGCAGGCCAGGGGCCTGGGTCTTGAACTGGCGCCAGCCTTTGCCGCGTCCGATCACCGTCAATAGAACGGTTGACATGATTGCGAAGCGCCACCAGGCAATCAGGATGATTGGATAGATCGCTGCAAGTGATTTGACCAGACCGTCCATGATCGGCAACACCACGGCAGCACCCACCCCGAACAGGACCGCCTGGGGAAGCGAGTGGCTTAAGGTAGCTTGACCAGTCAAATCAAACGCTCTGGCTCGAAGCAACGGACTCCGAGTGAGCCGCGAAAGTTCATGTGAAGAATCAAAATATCCACTTGTATCGTTGGGTTATTTTTCGAGCAACCGGGCGCGATTTTGGCTCAGTAAAACTCAATTTGAGGTTGGAATCAACACAAAAACCGATTAGTCAAACCGAATCTGAAATTTTCTACCGATTTTGTGTAGAAAATTCACCATTATTTAGATAGCAATCCGTCACTTAGTTTGACTAGCACTAATCTCTAAGTAACACATATTTCTTTTCTTTACATGAGGTTTCAATCTGCCCAATAGGCGCGGATACTTTCGAACTGCGCCCGGGAATGCCTGGCCGCAGATTCGAATTAATCACTCATCAGGGAAACTCAAAATGCTCACAAAGACCACCATTGGTGCTGAAACGCGCCCCACGGTACGAGTGCTTGACGTTGATACTCGCGACCCCTTTGCATTGGGAATTGCGAACACAACGCATACGCCTTCAATAGACTTGTTGCGCCAGAAGTCCTACGCAACAGCAGGTTACTTCTCACTGCCTGATCCGCGCACCGTGCGCCGCGAGAATGATTTGCCACATGCAATTACGCTGATTGTGGCGAGCAAGCGCGAACTGGCCGCCACGGTAAGGCTCACCTATGCGCGTGATCGCAAGCAGGTGGAGGCCATTCTGGAAGGCACGGCCGATGTTTCGGCGTCGTACTTTCCAACCATGACCATTTGCCGGGGTGCGACCGATCCGAAGTTCCGTGGTCTGGGATTAATGGCGTTTTTAGTCTCGGTCGGCGTCGCTGCCGCTCGGCAGGCCGGCCTGGGCAGTGCCTTAGCCATGCAGGCCGAGGGAACGCCGCATTATCCGGCGATGAAAGCGGCTGGCTGGAACAGCCGACCGGTTGCGGGAGATCGGATGAACACGGTCAAGCTGAATGCGGTGATGAGTTTTGTGTACATTGATCGCACCGCGTTCGCCAACAGCGTGTCGCATTCCGCGCGGGTTCATCACGAGTTGCAACAGCGACTTGACGTGGCTCGTGTGGTCGCAGACGCTGCGGCGCTGATCGCCAAGGCCAGGGTATGAGCGGGTATTAATCGGCCTTGATGTTCGCTGCCCGGATCACCTCACCCCATTTGTCGCGTTCTGCTTTTAGGAATGCGTTGAGCTCGGGTCCGGATAGCGATCACGGGTCGATTCCCAACTGCAGCAGTTTTTGTCGGGTCTCGGCTTGTGCCATGATTTTCACGGTTTCACTGGCGAGCAGCTTGACGGCATCGCTCGGCGCACCCTTGGGTGCGTACAGGACGATCCAACCGGAGATTGCGTAGCCACTCACACCTTGTTCGGCGACTGACTTCACTCCGGGCAACAGTTCGCTGCTGGTCGCCGAGGTCACGCCGAGCGCCTTTAACTTGCCGTTGTTGACTTGGCTGCGGATCGAGGCGACTGTATCGGCCATGAATTCAATCTGCTCGCCGATCACGTCGCCAAGCGCCTGCGCGCTACCCTTGTAGGGCACTCCGAATAAGGGTGCCTTGGCTTGCAACTTGAACAACTCGAGCGTCGCGCGCGAGGTGGTGGTCGTGTACGCCACATTAATCTTGTCCGGCTTGGCGCGCGCGGCGGCAATCAGCTCGGTCATATTGTTAACCGGATTGTTTGGTGTGGTTGCAAAAGCCAGCGGCAAGATCCCGGTTAAGGCAATCGGTTCGAAGTCGGTGTCGGGATCAAAGCCCAGATTCGGGTACAGATAGGGCGCGGCGGCGTGGGTACCGTTGGTGCCCATCAGCAAGGTGTAACCATCCGCCGGCGACCGGGCAACCTGCTGAGTGCCAATATTGCCGCCCGCACCGGGGCGGTTCTCGACAATAAAATTTTGACCGATGGCCCTCGACAGTTGCTCGGCAAGGTAGCGCCCTACGATATCGGTTCCTTGTCCGGCCGCATAGGGCACGACCAGTTTCACCGGTCGACTCGGGTAGGCTTGTGCTTGAGTTTGTGCCTGGGCCGGATGCGGGTTCGAGAACAGCGTCGCCGCGCACAGCAAGACTGCACCGAGCAGGCCGCTGGCACGCAAACGCAGGTCACCCGCACGCGAACGCAGGTCACCGGCAGGTCGACAAATCCGGCGCGAGCGCGCCTTGTGATTTTGGTTTTTCATGGCGCTAATACTTCCTAATAAGACTTGGGTAATCCGAGTGCTTTTTCGGCGATGAAGTTCAGCACCATCTGCTGCGAGATCGGCGCGATTCTGGGCAACATGGCTTCGCGCAAATACCGCTCAACATGGAACTCTTTCGAGTAGCCCATGCCACCGTGAGTCAGCACCGAGGTTTCGCAGGCGCGGTAGCCGGCTTCGGCACCCATGTATTTGGCGGCGTTTGCTTCGGCACCACAGGGTTTGCCTTGGTCATAGAGCCAGGCCGCCCGCAACATCATCAGATCTGCCGCTTCGAGTTCCATCCAGCGCTCGGCCAGTGGGTGTTGCACCCCTTGATTCTTGCCGATCGGGCGATCAAATATCACTCGATCCTTGGCATATTGCGCGGCTCGCTTCAAGGCGATGCGACCGAGACCGACCGCCTCGGCGGCCAGCAGCACCCGCTCAGGGTTAAGACCGTGCAAGATGTACTCAAAGCCGCGACCTTCCTCGCCGATCCGGTTCTCGATCGGCACTTCCAGGCCGTCGATGAACAATTGGTTGGAATCAACGGCGGCGCGGCCATGTTTGGCAATCTCTCGAACTTCGATCTTGCTACGGTCCAGGTCGGTATAAAACAGGGTCAGTCCCTTCGAAGGTGCGGCAGGATCGGGTTCGGCGGTGCGGGTCAGCAACAGGATCTTGTTGGCGACTTGTGCGGTCGAGATCCAGATCTTCTGGCCGTTCACCAGGTAGTGATCGCCTTTGCGCACCGCTTTGGTTTTCAGCTTCAAAGTATTCAAGCCGGTGTTTGGCTCTGTAACCCCGAAGCAGGTCTTGTCCCGGCCGGCGATCAGCGGCGGCAAAAAGCGCTGCTTCTGTTCGGCGCTACCGGTGACAACGACTGGGTGCAGGCCGAAGATATTCATATGAATCGCCGAGGAACCGGACATGCCGGCACCCGATTCAGAGACCGTGCGCATCATGATCGCGGCCTCGGTAATGCCCAGCCCGGCACCGCCATATTCGGTGGGCATGGCAATGCCCAGCCAGCCGGCACCGGCCATCGCGGCATGAAAGTCTTCCGGAAAACTGCCTTCGTCGTCCTTGCGTCGCCAATAGTCTGCATCAAACGGTTTGCAGAGCGCTTCGATCGCGCGCTGGATTTCGAGTTGATCGTCGGTGTAGGAAAAATTCATCGTGGCATGTCCGTCATTTCGTGTGTCTGCCCGGTTGTTCGCAGCTCGCTAAGGGATCCTTAAGGTAGTCTATGGTAACTTCCACTGCAACTGCCGCCATGCTGCTTTGTTTCACGATCCGCTGGCTGCACAAATAGCG
>JANORY010001160.1:0-4294 GCA_031415535.1 Burkholderiales bacterium
CACCTTGTGATAGTCACGGCCGAGCGCATAACGCGATACAAATGCGCGCTCGTCTTCGGCGAGATTCTGCCAGGCGCTGTTGACCCAGGCGGTGGATTGCGGCGCATAGTCAATGGTCACCATCAAGGCGCTCAGGCTGCCCGGCAGCAACTCGGCAGGCCGCCAGCGCTTGCTGCCATGGCGGCTCATATAATCCAGTTCACCGTGAAAACCGGCTGCGATCCAGGCCTGCAAGCCGGCGTGGCGCTGTTCCAGATCGAGGTCGGCCACGCCCAGGCTCGCAAAGCCCAATTCGCGAGCCCAGCGCTGCAATTGACCAATCTCCGGGGCGCGAACAAGCCCTGGCGTGAGACGCGGCAAACTGGCATCCGGCTCAATCGGGTAGTTCGGGTCAATTGCGTCGTCAGGATTTTGGTTCACCCGCACATTGTAGGAGTCAGTTCGCATTGAGAATTTTGCTCGCCAATGAAGCCGCTACGGATTGGTTTGCCGAGCGTCTGGCCGGCGTCCTGATGCCTGGCGTGCGCATTTACCTATCTGGAAATCTCGGCGCTGGCAAGACTCGGATGACCCGTGGCCTGCTCCGTGGTTTAGGACATACAGGTCGTGTCCGCAGCCCAACATTTACCCTGCTGGAACCCTATAAGTTGTCGAGATTTGAGTTGTATCACTTTGATTTTTATAGATTCTCGGGAGACAATGAATGGCGGGAGGCGGGTTTCGAGGAGTTGCTTTCGGACCCGAACGCGGTGTGCGTTGTTGAATGGCCTGAAATGGCCGGCAACCTCTTGCCAGCGCCTCACCTGGGCTTGAAATTGGCAACGGTGGATGACCCAAGCGCTGCCGATGTTGAAGAACCGGATACGAAACGAATTTTGGAGATCGATGCTTGCGGCGACTGGGCCACAGCATGGCTCGGGCAACTGAGCCAGCAACTAGCGAGAACCCGAAGCGCAGAAATTTTCTCGCTGCCGGACTAGCATTATTCGCGCTCGACGTGCCAATTGCACACTCGCAGGCGGTCGTTGCGGTTCGGGTTTGGCCATCCCGAGACTACACCCGGGTTACGCTTGAGCTTGATGAAGCGCTGAAATTCAGCAAAACATTATTGACCGACCCGCCCCGTCTGGTGGTTGATCTGGAAGGCATCGACGTCGACTCAAGCCTGCGTGATCTGGTCGCGAAAGTCTTGCCCGACGACCCCTATATCAAGCTGGTTCGGGTTGGGCAATATCAGCCCAAGCTGATGCGGCTGGTGTTCGATCTGAAAAGTGAAGTGATACCGCAGTTGTTCACCTTGAAGCCGGTTGCACAATATAAACACCGGCTGGTGATCGATTTGTTTCCGGCCAAGGCGATTGATCCGTTGAGCGACATGCCGGCGATTGAGTCGGTTGGCCCGCCAGACGCGATTGCCGAAATCATCAAGCAGCGGGAAAAGTCTGCCCCGCCGGCCCTCGTTAAAGATGAGCCTGCGCCCAAGCCCATCGAGCCGCCCACCGATGACTTTAATCCGTATGCGAGCTTTGGTTCAAACGGCGATTCGATACGCAGTGCCCGTAGTGCGGCAGCGCGAGCGGCGCAATCAAAGTCTCATTCAAATGCCCAGACTGCGGACACCAATCCGACCGATCTGCGCCATACAGCGGCTGGCCACGCGCGGCCGTTAGTCGACCGGCTGGTGACAATCGCCATTGACCCTGGCCATGGCGGCGAGGATCCCGGCGCGATCGGCGCGGCCGGCACCCGTGAAAAGGATGTTGTGTTGGCGATCGGCAAGATACTGCGCGAACGCATCAACAGGGAGCCGAACATGCGCGCCTACATGACGCGCGACGCCGATTTCTTTGTGCCGCTACAGGTTCGAGTCGCGAAGGCCCGCCGAGTCAAGGCCGACCTGTTCATATCGCTGCATGCCGACGCCTGGGTCAAGCCGAATGCCCGCGGTGCCTCGGTGTTCGTGCTGTCGGAACGGGGTGCCAGCAGCAGCGCGGCGCGCTGGCTGGCGCGGCAGGAAAATCGCGCCGATCTGATCGGCGGCGCGAACATCAAACACCGCAACAGCGAAGTGACACGCATGTTGCTTGAAATGAATACCGCATCGCTGATCAAGGACAGCAATCGCTTCGCACGCTCGGTACTCAGCGAACTCGATGATGTCGCCGAACTGCACAAGGATGAGGTTGAACAAGCGGCGTTTGCGGTACTGAAGGCACCCGATATTCCGTCAATCCTGGTCGAGACCGCGTTCATCAGCAATCCCGAAGAAGAAAAACGACTGGCCAGCACGCGCTATCAACAAAAGGTCGCCGAGGCGATGTTCAAAGGAATCCGGCGATACTTCAGCAAAAATCCGCCGAAGGGCCGCAATCAGCGCCAAACGTGAGCAGCCGACATGAACACCCGAAGTGAGCGTTAGTCGTGAGCGCCGGCCAGAATCGTCAAGCGGGGTGTTTCTCAGCGTAAGTACCGCACTTACCGGGCGACTAAGCGGGCTGAACAAGCAGCGCTGCAATTGCACTCACATCCGTAAATCGCCAGAAACACTCCGCTTACTTGAAGGGTAAGTCCCATGAAAATGTTCGCGACTTTGAACTCGTTTTTGAGATCATCTGTTATCCCTCTGAGCATCGCCAGCCTGGCCCTTGCTGCCTGCACCACATTTTCAGCGCCGGAGAATCCGCAAGGCGTGCACGGCATGATCGCGATTAAAAGTGCACACAGCGCTAAAGAAACGATGGATCGATACGAGGCGGCCGTAAAAGCCGCCTCAATGAATATCTTTGCTCGGGTCGATCACGCCGCCGGCGCGCAACGAGTTGGCAAGACGCTTAGGCCAACCGAAGTCCTGATCTGGGGATCGCCGCAGGCCGGCACACCGATGCTTGAGTGCAGTCAAACGGTGGGGATCGATTTGCCGCAGAAGGCGCTGGTTTGGCAAGACCAGCGTGGCGATGTCTATCTGGGTTGGAATGATCCAATCCACCTGGTCACCAATCGTCATGAGACCAAGGGTTGTGAAGGTGTTACCGGCAATATTGCCAAAGCCTTGGCTGCGTTTGCCAAACAAGCCACGCAGTAACGGCCGACCAACAAGAAGGAAAACCAGACATCTGGCGGCTGGTTGCCAAACCGACCCGCGTGTCTGTTAGGCGGCTAGGCCTGGCGCGTTCGGCGCGATTGCATGATCGCCCGGATCGCCGTAATCACCGCCGGCAAGCCAGGGATCACGATCATTGCCAGCGTAACCAACGAAAAGTTGGCTTGCACCCACGGCATATTGCCAACCAGGTAGCCGAGGGTAACGAGACTGCCGACCCAGATTAGACCGCCCAGAATGTCGAAAAAAAGGTATTTCGGATAGGTCATCGCGCCGACGCCGGCCACAAATGGCGCAAAGGTACGCACGAAGGGCATAAAGCGCGCAATGATGATGGTCATCGCGCCGTATTTCTCATAAAAGTTATGGGTCTTATCGAACGCGGCCTTGTTGAACAGGCGCGAATTTTCCCAGCGAAATACCTTCGGGCCGATGTATCGGCCGACCCAGTAATTACAGTTATCGCCAATCACAGCGGCACTAAACAGTACCAGCATCGTGACCGGCAGATTCAGCGCGCCGATCCCGGCCAGCGCGCCGGCCACAAACAGCAGCGAGTCGCCGGGCAGGAACGGCATCACCACCACGCCGGTTTCGACAAACACGATCAGAAACAGCAGGCCATAAATCCAGACACCATAGGCCTGCGCCACACTGGCCAGATGCTTGTCCAGGTGCAGAAAAATGTCGAGGAGTTGGGCAATATCCATCAGCCGGCGATGATAACCGCGATCGTATAATGCGCCTGTGATGTCTCTCACCGATCGTGATCAAAGCAACATTGGGCCGCCGAACGGTTTGTCGGCCGTCGTCGCACCGTCACGCCCTGAACTGCGCCCTGAGCTGCGCCCCGAGCCGCGCCCGATCGCCCTGCTGCCTGATCTCTTGATCAGCCAAATCGCGGCCGGCGAGGTGGTCGAACGGCCAGCCTCGGTGGTCAAGGAACTGCTTGAAAATGCCCTGGATAGCGCAGCCAGCCGGATCGATCTGCGCCTGGAGGACGGCGGCATCAAACGAATAGTCGTTACCGATAACGGCTGTGGCATCGCTCACAACCAACTTGTTTTGGCTCTGACCCGCCATGCCACCAGCAAAATCACCACGCTGGATGAACTCGAACGCGTCGCCAGCCTCGGATTCCGGGGCGAAGCACTGGCCTCGATCGCATCGGTCGCCCTGTTACGCTTGACCAGC
>JANORY010001161.1:0-2061 GCA_031415535.1 Burkholderiales bacterium
GCGATAGCGTCGCACCCGCAGCGGGCAGGTGCAATGCCGGTTTCGTTCAAACGGCGAAATCGGCCTTGCTGCGGCCTGCGGCCAGTTTGGCGGTCAGCCAGTTGGGGGTCTTGCCGCGGCCAGTCCAGGTGTTGCCGGTGGCCGGATCACGGTATTTGGCGGCGACCTTGGAGCGCCCGGTGGCGGGCTTGGAAGATTTGGCAGCTTTGGCCGGACCGCGTCGCGCGCCCGCCGATAATCCCAATTCAGCTGCACTCAGGCCATGCGCCTTGACCAAGGCCTTGGCCTGACCGATCGCGGCGCGGCGTTCTTCGGTTTTTTGCGACTCGAGTTTTTCGCGCAATTGGCGGATCTGGGCTTCGGCGGCGGCGATTTGATTTTGAATTTCGGCGGTGTTTGTCATGGTGGTTTCCTTGAATATGGAATTGAGACCGGCGAATAATACCAAAGGTGCTTTGCGTGCACCGCCCGTCAATTCGCAAAATCGGTTGATTGCGCACTTCATTTTGAATCCGATAATCTACTCAGGCAACCGATTTTCATGATATTCATCACCGGCGGCGCAGGGTTTATCGGCGCTAATTTCATTCTCGATTGGCTGGCCTTGGAGCAGGAGCCGCTGCTCAACCTGGACAAACTGACCTACGCCGGCAACCTGCAGTCCTTGCAGAGCGTAGCGCAGGACCCGCGCTACACCTTTGTGCAGGGCGACATCGCCGACGGGTCCTTGCTGACCGAGCTGTTCAACCGGTACCAGCCGCGCGCCGTCGTTCATTTTGCGGCCGAGTCGCATGTAGATCGTTCGATCAGCGGGCCCGAGGCTTTTTTGCAAACCAACGAACTTGGCACGTTTCGATTGCTCCAAGCCTGCCGGGAGCATTGGGAAACACTTGCCGTTTCGGCAAAAACCGATTTCCGCGTGCTTCATGTTTCGACCGACGAGGTATTTGGCTCTTTGGGCGCGGGCGACGCGCCATTCACGGAAAATCACCCTTATCAACCGAATAGCCCCTATTCGGCCAGCAAGGCGGCGAGTGACCACTGGGTGCGCGCTTATTTCCACACCTATGGCCTGCCGACGCTGACCACGCATTGCTCGAACAATTACGGTCCGCTGCATTTCCCCGAGAAACTCATTCCGCTGATGATCGTGAACGCACTGGCCGGCAAATCATTGCCGGTCTATGGTGACGGCCGCCAGGTCCGCGATTGGCTTTACGTCAAAGACCACTGCGCCGCGCTGCGCCGGGTGCTGCGCGCCGGGCGTCCGGGCGAGACCTACAACGTGGGCGGCTGGAATGAAATGCCCAACATCGACATCGTGTTGACCGTTTGCGCGTTGCTCGATGAATTGAGGCCGCGCGCCGACCTTGCGCCCTACGCCAAACAAATTTGCTACGTCGCCGACCGCCCCGGCCATGACCGGCGCTACGCCATCGACGCGCGCAAGATCGAGCGCGAGCTGGGCTGGCGCCCGCAGGAAACCTTTGCCAGCGGCATCCGCAAAACCGTGCAGTGGTACTTGGCCAACCCCGAGTGGGTCGCGCAGGTCCAAAGCGGCAGTTACCGACTATGGATCGCCACGCATTACGCCAGCAGCGCCGCCCAGGATGACGAACGGGCGATGGCAAGCGGGCGCAGAGTGGCAGGAGCATGAAGATCTTGCTGCTTGGCGGCAACGGCCAGCTTGGCTGGGAGCTGCGGCGCAGTTTGTCGGTGTTGGGCGAGCTGTTCGCGCCGACCCGCCGTGCCGACGCGCCGGGCGGTTTCGTCGCCGACCTGCATGACCGCGACGGTCTGGCCCGCATGGTGCGCCAGCTTGCGCCAGCCGTGATCGTGAACGCCGCCGCCTACACCGCCGTGGACCGGGCCGAGTCGGAGCGGGAGGCCGCACATGAGGTCAACGCGTTGGCCGTCGGCACGTTGGCCGAAGAGGCTGAGCGCTGCGGCGCCTGGCTGGTCCACTACTCCACCGACTACGTGTTCGACGGCTCGGGCAGCAAGGCTTGGTGCGAGCAAGACGCGCCCGCGCCGCTTAACTGGTACGGCGCGACCAAGTTG
>JANORY010001162.1:0-4411 GCA_031415535.1 Burkholderiales bacterium
GGTGTTCCCAGGCTTGGCAGCCAATGATCTCAGCACGATCCCGTTGCGCAGTTTTTTGCGCGCGCTGAACTACGACCCCTACCCCTGGAACTATGGCCTGAATTTCGGGCCGCGCACCGGCGTGTTAAAAGGCTGTGTTGAGCATGTCAAGGAGCTGTCGGCGCAACGCAAAATGACGGTGAGTCTGCTCGGCTGGAGCTTGGGTGGCATCTACGCCCGCGAGGTCGCCAAACAGATTCCAGCCAAGGTTCGTACCGTCATTACGCTTGGTACACCATTCGATGGTCCGGCCGATGCAACCAACGCCAGCCGCCTGTTCAAGATGCTGAGCGGCATTGATCCGAAAGAGCATCCGGATCGCGACCGGATCCGCCAATTGCCGCCGGTGCCAACCACCTCGATCTTGTCGAAGACCGACGGCGTAGTTGCTTGGCAAACCAGTGTCAACCCGTCCAGCGCCAAGTCCGAAACGATTGAAATCACCGCCAGCCACCTGGGCATGGGTGCCAATCCATTATCGTTTTACGCGATCGCCGATCGCCTCGCGCAGCCGGAAGGTCAGTGGCGGGCGTTTCAAACGGCTGGTTTTCGCCGCCAGTTCTTCCGCACCGGCCACCCGAGCGAACATGCAAATTCAAAGTAACGGCCTGTCGTTCGAGCTCGACGATTTTCCGCCGAGCAACTCGGGCCAATCACAAGATTCGGGCAATTCGGAAAATTCCGGCAGTGCGCGCTCGGTCGACGATTTAATTCCGATCCTGCTGATCATGGGCTTGGGAATGCCGCGTACCGCCTGGCCGTTGCCGCTGATTCAGGCGCTGACCGACGCCGGCAAGCGCGTATTGCGTTTCGATAATCGCGATGCCGGCCTGTCCTCGAAACTGCCGTCCTGGGGCAAGCCGAATGTGCTCTTGAGCAGCTTCAAGCTCCTCCTGGGTTGGCCGGTCAGCAGTGCCTACCGGCTCGACGATATGGCGCTCGATGTGATCGGTCTGCTGGACGAGCTCGGGCTGCCGCGCGTGCATCTGGTCGGCGTCTCGATGGGCGGCATGATCGGCCAACTGCTGGCCGCCGATCACCCGGATCGCATTGCCAGCTTCACCTGCATCATGTCCAGCTCGGGTGCACGCGGCTTGCCGCAGCCATCGGCCGCGACGCGCATGGTGTTGTTATCGCGCCCGGCCAGCAAGGAGCCACAGGCGATTGTTGAACACTATCTCAAGGTGCTGAAAGTCATCGGCAGCCAGAAATTTGCGCCCAGCGACGAACAACTGCGTGAACGCATCCGTGAAAACCTGGCACCCTACTACTTTCCACTCGGGACCGCTCGACAATTGGTAGCGGTCGCAGCCAACGGTGATCGCAGCCGAAAACTCGCCAAAATCAGTTGCCCGGTGCAGATCATTCACGGCAGCGCCGACCCCTTGATTCCGGTTCAAGCGGCGCACGACCTGCACCAGAAGATTGCGGGTTCAACATTGGAAATCATTGAGGCGATGGCGCATGACATGCCGCCCGCCTTACTGCCGCAACTGGCCAGCCTGATACTGAAAAATACTGGACGGGCGCAGGTGCGCACCTAAGTCCCGTGCTGCTTTCCATGCCGCTAGTCGTGTTGTTTCTCGTGCTGTTTTTCGACGTCCTTTTCAATCGCTCGCTGGATTTGCGCATCGGGTGGATAGTGATACCAGTCCGGATGTGGCGAATGTTCGGTACACCCCGGGCATTGAGTAGTCGGCCAGCGCGTGCCGCAACCCGGGCAGACGCCGCCGGTCCAGAAGGTATGCCAGCGGGTGGCGCAAATCGGCGTGCAGTCCCAACGATCCTCCGCCTTCGGACGATACTCACAACGCGGGCAATAGATTTCGGGATTCAGGGCCATGAAGAAAATACTAACAGGTGAGGCAAGCATGCCCGCTACACTGAGTTCTTCTCGCTAAGAGGCTGCACCGATCGATGGTTTCCTTCCTGGTCCACTATGACTTCTGGATCGATTTTGTTGCATCGATGCTGGGTTTGGTGCTCTACGTTGGCAGCACTTATACGTTGCAACAGCGCCGCCATCCAGCCGCCGCATTGAGCTGGCTGTTGATGTTCGCCTTCCTGCCGCTGATCGCCATTCCGGCCTTCCTGGTGTTTGGGCAGCGCAAGATCAAGGCCAACACCGACAAGCTGGCGCCGCCCTGGCCGATTCAAAGTCGCTCCAGCATTGGTGCAAATCGAGCCGCCGAGTCGCGCGGCTGGATGTCGGAAATGCTGGTGTCGCTGGGTGGCGCACCGGTGCGCGACGCCCGCCGGGTTGAGGTGCACAACCACGGCGCACAAGCCGAAGCGGCACTGTGGCAGGCGATTGCCGAAGCCCGCGAGCGTATCTGGGTCAGTACCTATGTACTGGGCAACGATCGAATCGGCAATGAACTGATCCACCGGCTCGCGCAAAAGGCTCAACAAGGTGTTGATGTCCGCTTATTGCTCGATGGCGTGGGCTGCCTCTTTGTGCGTTATCAGCAACTCAGTGCACTGACTTCGGCCGGCGGCCAGGTGGCGCGCGCCTTCCCGCCCTTGCGTCGCATGTTGCAGCGGCAATCGAATTTTCGCAATCATCGCAAGATGCTGCTCGCCGATGGTGATTGTCTGTGGATGGGCGGTCGCAACTTTGCCGATGAATATTTTCAGGGAAAATCGCCGGTCGCTGCCTGGCCAGATTTGAGCCTGACCGCGTACGGCGCGCTGGCCCAAGACGCTGAGGCCGTGTTCAGTCTCGACTGGTATTGGGCCAGCGGCGAACGCCTGCGGCCCACTGAATCGAGGAAATCAAGCACTGGCAGATCGAGCGATTCGAACGGCGCGCAGGACAGCCAGCAGGTCCAACTGTTGGCGTCGGGGCCAGATCAAACGCAGGATTCGCTGCAAAGCTTTATTGTGACGGCATGCTTCAGGGCGCAGAATCGAATCATGGCGGTAACGCCGTATTTGATTCCTGATCCAACGCTGACCCAGGCGCTCGGCCTGGCGGCGCGACGTGGTGTCGCGGTTGACATTGTCCTGCCGCAGCGTTCGAACCACATTCTGGCCGACCTGGCGCGCAATCGCGCGATGCGTGAACTGGCGCTGGCGGGTGTCAACATCTGGCTATCGCCGGAAATGATGCACGCCAAGGCGCTGGTGTTTGACGAGCTCGCGATGACCGGCAGCGCCAATCTGGATATTCGAAGTTTGTTCCTGAACTTCGAGCTGGCCGTTGTGCTTTATGATAAACGGCCAGTCGCACAGTTGGCACACTGGATTAGTCAATATCAACACGCTGCCCGCCGATATTCACCGACCCCGGCGTCCTTGCCGCGCGACATTCTTGAGGGCGCAGTGTTGTGGGTCGGCTTTCAGTTGTAAGGGCCTCAAAAACTAGACCTGAAGAAGGACCAAAATGCCACGATCAGTGCTCGACGAAGCACACATTCACAGCGCCATTCGCGAGAAGATTGCCCGACACGAATCGGCGATTCTCGACGAGGTCAAGGCGGCGATCAAAAGCAACCCGGTGGTGGTCGTCGGCATGGGACAAAATCCGTTTCCAAAGAAAGCCCGCAAGTTGCTGGACAGCAAAGGGATTGCCTTCAAGTACCTGGAGTATGGCAACTACTTGCGCGACTGGCGTCGGCGTAATGCGCTGAAGATGTGGACCGGTTGGCCAACCTTACCGATGATCTTCGTCAAAGGAATCTTGATTGGCGGTGCCGACGATTTGGCGAAGTTAATCGAATCCGGCGAATTCGAACGTCTGGCCAAATAGGCGCGAGCCGTCCTGTCGGGCTACCAGGCCGATAACGATTCAGACCACGCTGGCTCGAACCGTTACAGCCGTTTACAAGTCTTTCAAAAGACCTACTAGATAAGCGACCCGAGATCGGTCAACATGAGGCATTGAATGAAAGATGCGCTGATGGATACTCGCCGGACGTTTCTCCGCCATTCCAGCGCCTTGGCGTTGACGAGTACTAGCAGTGCGCTCGGCACACTTGCCGGCCTGGCGGGTTGTGCAAACGCTGCGAAGCCCTCCTCGGTTAGCAGTCCTGGACCCGCCGAAATGCGCACGCTCAGTACTGCGGATGTGTCGTCGATCCGTGCCAATGCCAGCCCGACCGACCTGGCACGCGCCACTCATGTCCTGAATCGGCTCGGCTTCGGTCCGCGGCCCGGCGATCTTGAACAAGTGCTCGCCGTCGGCGTCGATAACTATCTCGATCAGCAACTGAATCCGGCGCAGATTGGCATGCCCGAAGCGCTACAGGCCGAGCTTGACGCGTTGCCGACCCTGCGCATGCAGATCGGTGAGCTAACCGGCGAATACCAGGTTGCGATTGCGCAGTTTCTGTCGCAGCAGGCGCAAGCGGCATCACAAGCGGCATCACAA
>JANORY010001163.1:0-4117 GCA_031415535.1 Burkholderiales bacterium
GTTGCCGGGGTTGGCGGCGGATGCCGGCCCCGTTGCCGCGCTCGGCAACGACAGCAGCACGCTCGCGAGAACGATCGCTAACATGCCGAGGACTATTCGACGATCAGCGGGCTCGCGAAATACCACCCAGGCGATGACGGCGGTCAACACAGTCTCGAGATTCAGCAGCAACGACGCGGTGGCGGCACCGGTTTGGCTGAGTCCGAACATTAACGCGACCGGTGCGATCACCCCGCCAAAGCCGATTGCACCGAGCAACCAAGGCCATTCGACGCTCGCTATCCCTGGGGCCCGCCAGCCGCGATCGCGAATAACGCGACACAGTGTTAGCCCCAAGCCGCTACCCAGGTACAGGATACCGGCCAGCAGGAATGGCGAAATATCCTCGACCAGGCGTTTTGCCAGAGGCGTGCTGGCGCCGAACAGGGCGGCTGCCAGCAAACCATAGATAACACTGCGATTCATTCGTTTATGCTCCGGACGCTTTGAGCTGGTGGGTGCCGATTTCGCATTCTGATGGCTGTTCGGCACCGGTGCCGGCGTTTGCAACCGCAAATGCCCGTTGAAGCTGTGAAAAATTCACCAAACCTGGTCTCCGCGAAAGATAACAATTGTTACAGGATTAACCAGGGCAAATCGGAGGATGTATGGACCGCACGCAAGGACGTTCAAGCAACTTCCCGCTGATGTCCGGGCAAGCGGTGGCGGCGGAGCCGTCGGCGGTATCAGCACCGATTGGGTTTGGCTTGAAGGCGACCCTGGTGCAGAAGATGTTCGACGAGGTTGCTTTTGGTGTATTGCTGATTGATCCGACCGGTGAGTTGTTGTTCAGCAACCGTGCCGCGCGCGAACTAATGTTCGGCGACACCGGCCCGAACCTGGTTCGAGAAATGCTGAGCCAGTGCTCGCCCGACGATCTGCGTGCCTGGCACAAAGCGACTCAGGAATGTCTGCAAGGCAAACAACCCATGTTACAAGTCGCGGCTTGTCCAAAGCGAATGTTCGTATTTACGCCGATTCGCGGCGAAGGCAAGGACCGGGTTGGCATGATCATGTTGACCGTCTCACGCGCGGCGCTCTGTGAGCCGGAGACCTTGACCCTATTTGGGCAGTTACACAAGCTGACGCGCAGTGAAAGCGCAGTGCTGCAAGCACTGGTGCTGGGGCACAGTGCCGAGCAGATCGCCAACTCGCGCAGTGTGACCGAAGCAACCATTCGCACCCACATCAAGAACACTTTGCACAAAACCGGCTATCGGAGTTTGCGGCAACTGCAGGCGCAGCTTGCCAAATTGCCGCCGGTGCGTCGCACCTTGATGTTCTGATCCGGTGCGACACGATTGGTTCCTAGGCTCAGTAGCCCTGACTCAGGGTTCCCGCGTCGGTTGAGATGTCGATCACCAATCGCCACTTTGGGGTGCCCTGAGCCGATTGCTCGGTGTCGATGCTGATGACCACAAAGTTCGGGTCACTGGAGTACATACCCGGACTCTGGGTACAGCGATAGTAAGTCTCGGCACCGGTCATCGCACGACGGATTTGCTGATGACTGCCGCTGCCGCCATCGAGATCTTTCGACTGGGTGTTTACAAAACCATAGGGTGCGTACAGTCCCGAGGAAATGACCGATAAAACCCGCACCGGGTCGTTCAGGCCGGCGTCTAGTGCGACCTCGATCTCGGTGACCAGCGACGCGTGGTAGTCGCCCTGTAGGAACACTACCCCTTGGATCTGTTCAGCGGCGATAAAGCTCAACAATTGATTGAGCGATTTCGGGTAACCGCTCCAGCCATCTGAGCCCAAGGCATGGCTGGGTTCGAGCAGATCGCGCACGATGCCCGGCAGTATGACGCTGGGCGAAACAATAAATTTGGGTCCGGCAGGATTAGTCTCTTGCGCGCTTTTCAGCCACGTGAGGAGGGCACTCATCTGTTGGTCGGAAACAATCTGCGCCTGGTCGCGCGTAAACGCTGTGCGCTGGCTGCGTTCGGTGCGGCTATCGAGCATGAAGAAGGGTAGGCCGGCCGGCCAAAACGGGTACCAATCGGTCGCGGCATCGGGTCCTAAGGAACGTTGGTAAAGCTTGAACGCCTGTAACGCCTGGTGGGTGAATTGATCGCTGCGCAGCGCTGGCTCCCATTCGTTTTGGACCTCATGATCATCGAGCATCATGTAGGTCGGAATGGTGCTAAGGGCGCGGCGAACACTGGTGTGCTGCAGCCAGGTCTCATAGGGCTGGCGAATTTTTTCCAGTCCGGTCGGGGCGTCGATGAGGCCTAACAAGGGATCCAGATAGACCTGATCACCGATCAAAAGCAGGAGTTGTGGAATGTTCAGGCCAGCGGCTTGTTGCGGGTCTCGATCAATCAACGCCGCCAGTCGTTCGAAGCTCTGACCGGCAACCACGCTGTCGAAGGGCAATGGCATTGATTGACAACTCGCCAGGGCAAACGACAGCAGCGGGCGGGCTGCACGGCGCGGTAAATCGGGCAGGGGTCGAGCGTTATTGCGAACCGCTTTTTGAGATCTCGCCGCGCCGCCGGCCGACGATTCGGCCTGCCTGGGTGCCTGCTGATCAGCAGCCCGAAGCGCTTCGTGGCGCAGGGTAAAGGCGGGCGGGTTAAAGCCCGGGTCTCGGCTGCCGCGCGCCTTGGTCATACTGCGGCTGATCGGCTCGGGTCGAGTGAACGCGTGCAGTGCGCAGTCCCGCCAGGGCGAGTCGTGCGGCGCTTCGGTGCGCTTGAGTTGGTGTTCAATGTAGGCGAACCATAATTGACGGTGCAGGGCGCTCAGCATCGAAATGGGCTGTTGCGTCGCGTCGGGCACTGCGGGCACTGTCGGCACTGCAGGCGGCGCGGGTGCCTCTGGTGCTGCCGGAATGCTCGACTGCAGTTCGATCGGCAGCTCGCAAAATGACGGCGAGCAGTCGTCGCGAAACAGTACCGCTTCGTCATCGAACAGCCCCAGCAAAAACACTTCGAGATCGGCACCACCAGCGATGGCCTCGAGTGTTGCCAAAATTCCGGCCGGAAGGTCCAGGTCCAGCCCGTACAGATGCGGGTCGATCAAGGCGCGTGCCGGATCATTTTTGTGAAGGACTTGCGGCCCCTGAGGATCAATCCAATAGGCTGACAGCGGTCCGGCGGCAATGGTGCCAGCAACGGCGCTGCGCGCTCGTGCGTGGAATAGCGCCAAAAACCAGCGCGGATTACCGGCCAGTCGATCGCAGGCAAACGATACTCGAACCCGCAACACCGGCGGCGAACCAGCAATTGATTCGAGTTGGCGTAACCAGCCAATCACCGGGCCCTGGGTCGAGGCATAGGCGCACCAGTGCCGCCGCTCCGGCTTTATCAATGCTGTGGCCGCAGGCTCGGCAAAGAAGTCAGCCACTGGCCCGAACACGTCACGGGCTGAGTGTTTACCGATCAGCGTGTCCTGATGGCCATAGCCTGCGAAGCTCAGGTGTTTATGCGGTGAAGAGTGCGCGCCAGCACTGTAGCCATGAGCCTCGCTCAGCAGCAGCGCCGAGTCTTCGGCATTCTGCGGTTCAAAGACGCGATTTCGATCGCCCGATCCGAACAAACAAGGGAAATCGACATTCTGGCGTAATGCACTGCGGGTAACCAGGTTGAACCCTTGCGAGTTAGTCACGCGGCCGCGCGCGAAGTACAACGATTGCAGATAAGTGCTGAGGTTCGAGCCGCCAATTTGTCGATGCAGATCGTCGAGCACTTGATCGCTGACATTGCGCAGGTTCATCAGTTCGCCGTGCAATGCGGTGATTCGATGGTACTGCGCCTCCCAGTTGCGACGTGCGAACGGTTTGCCGCGCAGCCGCCACCATTGATCACTTTGATATGGAAAGGTCGTGAAGGCACGCTCGATCAAGGAGTCTGGCGAATTTGGATCATCGCTCGGGTTGGTATCGAAGGTTTCCAGGCTGATCGCTTCGCGCAACAAGCCGATCAGACGGCTGCGCGCGTTATTGATCGGCGGCAAATAGGTGGCCAAACCGACCTGGGAAAATACCGCACGCTCGACGAGGCCAGCCAGCTTGCCGTGCAGCACTGAAGACCAGAACATGACCGCGCCGACACAATGCGCGAACACTCGA
>JANORY010001164.1:0-2068 GCA_031415535.1 Burkholderiales bacterium
TGAGTTCGGCGCTCACCTGGCGATCGACTCAAAAGATCCTAGTTGGGTCGACCAGGTTCTGAAAGCTACCGACGGGCGTGGCGTCGACCTGATCGTCGATCAAGTATCGGGTAGCCTGGCCAACGAGAATATTAAGGCGACCCGAGTTCTGGGCAAGATCGTTAACGTCGGACGCTTGGGCGGTACACGCGCGGAGTTTGATTTTGATCTGCATGCGATGCGTCGCATCAGTTACGTCGGCGTCACTTTTCGCACCCGCTCACTCGAAGAGATTCGCACCATCAATACACTGATGCGCGCCGACCTCGGCGAAGCGGTGGCAGCCGGTAAGCTGAGCCTGCCGATTGACCGGGTGTTCGCACTCGATGACGCGCTCGCCGCGCTGGCGTATATGAAAGCCAATCAGCACTTCGGCAAAATTGTTTTACGGGTTTGACGCCGACCGTACATTAGTGTGGTGCCTAAACGCACTACGGCCTGATCGAAAAACTCGCTTTACCCGCAGTGCGCACCGGCTCCGCCAAACGCGCGAATTCGCATAGCAAGGAGCGGGTCTTGCGCGGGTCAATAATCTCTTCGACCCAGAACTTTTCGGCCGAACGAAACGGCGAACGCAATGCGTTCAGGCGCGCTTCGATCTCCAGCAGTTTGGCTTTCGGATCGGTCGCTGCGTCGATGTCGGCACGATACGCCGCCTCAATGCCGCCCTCCAGCGGCAAGGAACCCCAGTAGGCGGACAGCCAGGCATAACGCAGCGATAAGCGACCACCGGGTTGATGCGCCGCACCGGCAACACCGAAGGCATTGCGCACAATCACCGTACACCAGGGCACGGTGGTCTGATTCATGGCCGCCATGGCCCTGACACCGTGCCGAATGGTGGCCGTTTTCTCGGCGTCAAGACCGATCAGAAACCCGGGGCAGTCCATCAGGTAGACCACCGGCAAATGGAAGGTCTGCGCCAGATCAACAAATCGTACGACCTTCTGACAGGTTTCGGCGTTCCAGGCACCGCCATAATGCGCCGGATCGCTGGCCAACAACAGTACCGGATGACCGCCCAAACGGGCCAGCCCGGCGATGATGGAACGGCCAAAGTTTCGCGTCATTTCGAAGAACGAGCCTTTGTCTACGACTGACTCGATGATCGGGCGCATCTTGTAGATTTGCCGACGATTGCGCGGAATGACGCTGATCAAGGATTCATCGGCCCGCTCGGTATCGTCATCACAGGTAATGATCGGTGGCAATGCATGTACCGACGAGGGCAGATACGACAGAAACCGCCGGGCACATTCAAACGCCTCGTCTTCGGTATCCACCGCCATGTCAATCGCGCCGCTGCGCGTCTGAATGTCGGTACCGCCCAACTCCTGTTTGGTCAGCGTCTGCCCAAGCCGCGCCACCAGCGGTGGGCCAGCGACGAACATTGCCGAGCTGCGGGTCATGATGGAGTAATGGCTGGACGCCAAACGGGCCGCGCCGAGTCCGGCGACTGAACCCAGACCTAGTCCAACCACCGGTACTTCGGCGAGGTTCGCGGTCATGTAGTAAAAGCCACGTGTACCACCGACACCACCAGGCAAATTCGAGGCGCCCTTGGTTTCAATGGTCTTTACCGAGCCGCCGCCACCTGACCCCTCAATGACACGAATAATTGGCAAGCGAAATTCGCCGGCCATTTCTTCGGCCATCAGCGGTTTGGCGCTGATTGATGCATCTGCCGAACCGCCGCGCACGGTGAAATCGTCGCCCACCACGACCACCGAACGGCCGTCGATCTTGCCACGCCCAAACACACAATTGGCCGGCATAACGGTCTTGAGTTGATCTTGGGTATCGTATTCGGCAACGCCGGAGATCGCACCGACCTCATGAAAACTGTCTGCATCGAGTAAGCGGGTTATGCGCTCGCGCACCGTCAAGCGGCCACCGTCATTCTGCCGCTTGACCTTGTCGGCACCGCCCATCTCGCGGGCAAACGCCTCGCGGCGCTTCAGTTCGTCAATTTCCGACTGCCAGCTCATCGTGCGCGCCCCTGTAAGCGGCATCGTGCAGGTGCTGACCA
>JANORY010001165.1:0-1745 GCA_031415535.1 Burkholderiales bacterium
GCGTGATTTTTTTTCATGAACGCTGTTGCCATACCACCGTTACCTTGTTGGGTGTCCGCTCGATAAGTGTTTCGGTCTGCGCATCGACCCGATCGTACCGCACGAAGCCTCGGACTAAAAAATAGGAGGTGTTGATCGACACCATGGCCCCCAGCGCCGGGGCCGCGCCGTCCTTGATCTTTTGCAAAGCCAGCGCCGGTGTTGCGTATTCACGACGAGACTGATTCACGAAGCGCATCGCATCTTCGCGTTGCACCGTCGGCAGTATCGCAGCGATCACTGGCCCTGATGCGGTATTCAAATTCACCGGCGTCGGCTTCGGCAGAAAAATCACATAATCGCGCAATTGATTGATAACGCCGGGATCAAAGCCGCTGATCGTTCGCAGGTCATTGACCTGAACCAGCGGCAATCGGGAGGCCGGTATCACTTTACCGTCCGTGGCTTGAACATCAACCGTCAGCGCGAGGCGCGACGACAGCGAGTCGGCCAGGCTGGTTGGCAAGTTACTCTGCTCCAGCAATTTGCGTAGCGCATCGAGGCTCGCCTTGCGCATTTCCGGCGGGCTGGTGGTCGGCAACAGATTGTTCAGATTCAGGCGCGCCTGGGCATCGAACATCTGTCCTTGCACCATTGCGAAGCGCGACGCATCACCAATCTGCGAACCGCCAGTAAAGGTTTCATCGATCTTGGTCGCCGGAACGCCCTGCGCCCAGGTCTCCTGAAGATGATCGATAGCCCCGGTGGCACCGTCGAGTCTCAGCACCACCCGCACCCAATCCAGGATCACGCGCTCGATCCAATTGGTCTGAGCGAGTGCCAGGCGATTCTCAACCGAACGAACCGCCACATGCTCGCGCCAGAACAGGCTGGACACAATCAAGGTGGCAATGGTCACCACCAGAATTGCAGTCACAATTGCAGCGCCGCGCTGGCGGGTACGCCGATGGCACGATGCGTGAAAATTCAGACCAAGATTCGGATAGAAGGCGCGACGATTAGATTGATCAGTGGGCATGAACCGGTCCGGCTAATCGCGGATCGAAAACAAGCGAACGATACGGCCGCGATTAGTTCGCGCCATCGCAAACTCGAGTCCGCTAATCGCCCGGGTTGGCAAATTAACGCCGCCGGGCGGCGGCAACAGGGCGCGTGCGTCATACCACGCTGCAACTGTTTGCCCACCCGCTACCGGCTCCATCCAGGCGCGCATGCTAATGCTGGACACGTTAGTGATCAAGGGCTGCCAGGTGATTACCGCTTGATTGTTATCAGTCAATGTTGCGCCGCCCGATATCGGTCCGCTACCCGACTGTGATCCCGGCAATACCCACGGACTAAAGCCACGCTCGAGTTGACCATTTCGCAATCGATAAATCACTCTTTGAACCCGAAACGCATCATCGTCCGATCCGGTTTCACGCAACAGCTCAAGTGCCACCGGATCATTGGCACCAGCGCTGCTGAAATCAACCACCGGCTGCGGCAGGCG
This sequence comes from Burkholderiales bacterium, assembly GCA_031415535.1. Classification (GTDB taxonomy): domain Bacteria; phylum Pseudomonadota; class Gammaproteobacteria; order Burkholderiales; family Burkholderiaceae_E; genus JANLTP01. The sequence goes on from JANORY010001165.1 coordinate 1,493, forward strand.
ATACATGCGCGCAGCCCATGAGCGCCGAAGATCGTCTTCCATTTGGGTGAACGTCACCGTCAGCGCGCGCAACTCGTCCGACGAGGCAGTGATTGTATCGCGTGCCCGAATCACCGAGTCCAGGCCTCGCCAGCACAATACAGCCAATACTGCCATCAGCGACACCGCGACCAGTAGCTCAAGCAAGGTGAAACCGCGCGAGTAGTAGCTCGACCGATTCATTGACCGAGCTGACTGGGAAATCCGACCAAAC
>JANORY010001166.1:0-2913 GCA_031415535.1 Burkholderiales bacterium
AGTCCAGGTTGCTGCGCGCGCAGTGCAACGAACGCTTCGCCCGCATCGCGAATCATGCTGGGCACAGGCAGGTCAGCCGCGATCACCTCCGGTAACCCAGCCAGCCGGGTGGCGTCTCGAAAGCCCTCCAGACGGCGTGCCGACCTGGCTTCCGCGCCGCCAATGTAAGCCAGGTGACGATGGCCTTTCTGAATCAGGTAGTGCGCCGCTGCGGCACCCGCTTGCCGATTGGAAAAACCAACCAGTTGATCAATCGGTCGCGTCGTAGTGTCCCAGGTTTCGATCACCGGCAAGCCTGCCGCTTGCAAGCGGCTACGAACGGCTTTGAGATGATCGACCCCGGTCAGCACAAGACCGTCGACCCGCCGCCCCAAAAAAGTCTCGATCAGCCGCGCTTCCTCGGTCAAATCGTAGTTACTCTGCCCCAATAACAATTGATAGCCGGCGACTGCCAACAACTGCGACATGCCTTCCACGGTATCGGCGAAGATCGAGTTGGCGATCGTCGGCACAATCACTGCAATAATTTTCGAACGGCGCGACGCCAGGCTGCCGGCCGTCAGGTTCGGTACGAATTGCAAGCGCCGGATGGCGCTGCGAACCGCCTCCAGGGTGGCCGGTGCGACTTTGTCGGGCTGATTGACCGCTCGCGACACCGTCACCAGGGAAACCCCTGCGGACCGGGCGACATCTTGCATACGGGCTGCTTGCGCGATTGATTTGGCTGGTAAGTCGGGCGGGCGGACGGGGCGATCGACTGACATGGCACGCAGAAATGATTAGTTACTGACCGAGACGAGATTTTTACTGACATAGGCGAGATTTTCGCTTGACAGTCTATTCTCGCAGCAAATATGATTGCATGGAAGCGCTTTCATTTGCCTGGGTCCCCTTCTCTTATGATTAATGCCGAAACCATCGCCCGATATCACCGTGACGGCTTTATCATCGTTGAAGATCTACTCGACCAAGCGACTCGTCAACGCATGAAAGCCGTCCTGGCTCAGTTGGTCGAGGGCGCTCGTACGGTCACAGCGCACGACGACATTTACGACCTCGAACCAACCCACAGCACAGCCGAGCCGCGCGTGCGGCGTATCAAGAAGCCCCATGTTATCGACCCGGTATTTGCCGAGTTCATGCGCGCACCGAAACTGTTGGCCGTCTTGTCCGCGTTGCTGGGTAAAAGCGGCGTGCGCCTGTATGGCTCAAAACTCAACTTGAAGGCGCCAGAGTTCGGCTCGCCGGTTGAGTGGCATCAGGATTGGGCTTTTTATCCGCATACCAACGACGACGTTTTAGCGGCCGGCGTGATGCTCGACGATATGCAACTGATTAACGGCCCGATGATGGTCATACCGGGTTCGCACAAGGGCCCGACCTTCGATCACCATGGCAATGACGGCTACTTTTGTGGTGCCATGGCGCCTGCGCGCGACGGCATCGACTTTAGTCGCGCCGTGCCGGTCACTGGCCCTGCTGGTTCGGTGTCGTTTCATCATGTCCGATTGATTCACGGCTCCGCCCAGAATCACTCGAAGCTGTCGCGCAATCTGCTGCTCTATGAGTTTGCGGCGGCCGACGCTGTGCCCTTGATGGGTCCTGGCGACTGGAATGATTTTAATGCTCGATTGCTGCACGGTTCGGCAACCGTCTGCCCGCGAATCGTCGACTGCCCGGTACGCCTGCCGTTGCCACCGGCCAAAAATCAAGGCTCGATCTACGAAAATCAAACCGCGATTGGCAAACGCTACTTCGAAATGTCTCAGTCGGAACGCGCAACGCTGCGGGCCTGATCGCTAGCGGCGGTTTGGCGCATCGACGCTCAGGCAGACTGGTAAACTGCCAGCAGCCAATCACCTTGCCTTGCTCGCTGGAACAATCATGACCAAAGCCTTTGCTTCGCAAGCGGACCTGTCCGCCAAAAAAACCAGTTTTATCAAGCTTTCCGAGAACGCCTATGCGTACACCGCGGAGGGCGATCCGAACTCCGGCGTGATTATCGGTGATGACTGCTGCATGGTGATTGACGCCACGGCTACACCCGTCATGGCACAAGACCTGATTCGCAAGATTCGCGGGGTCACCGACAAACCCATCAAGTACGTCGTGTTATCGCACTACCACGCGGTCCGCGTGCTGGGTGCCTCGGCTTACAAGGCCGAGGGGGCGCAGGAAGTCATTGCTTCGCGCGGCACTTACGAGTTGATCGTTGAGCGCGGCGACGCCGACATGAAATCCGAGATCGAACGATTCCCGCGCCTCTTTCAGGATGTCGAAACGATTCCGGGCCTAACCTGGCCAACACTCGTGTTCGAGCGTGAAATGACGCTCTACCTCGGCAAGCTTGAAGTCAACCTGATCCACTTGGGACCTGCCCATACCCGCGGCGACACGATTGCCTGGATCCCATCGCAACGGATCTGTTTTTCCGGCGATCTGGTTGAGTACAACGCCGGCGTTTACACCGGCGACGCCCATCTTGAAGAATGGCCCGACACACTGGCGAAGCTGGCGGCGATGAAACCCGAAAAGCTGGTCCCAGGCCGGGGCACGGCGATGGAAAACGCCGCCGATGCACTGAAGGCCATCGAATACACTCGCCGCTGGGTAACCGACCTCTACAACACTGCCAAGGCTGGCGTCAAGGCGGGCAAAAATCTCAAGCAAGTCTTTGAAGATACCCGCAAAGTCATGGACCCGGTGTTCGGCAGTGTCTTTATTTACGAACACTGCCTGCCGTTCGACGTGTCGCGTGCCTTTGACGAAGCCAGTGGTGTGAAGAATCCTCGAATCTGGACCGCACAAAGGGATATTGAGCTGTGGCAGTCGTTACAGGCTTAGGCTCTCTGTTTACACCCTGAATCCGTCTGACTTACAGGAGATTGCGTCATGACCTCACCGACCTGGCCC
>JANORY010001167.1:0-1323 GCA_031415535.1 Burkholderiales bacterium
GTAACTGATCAACGTTTGACGAATGCCTTCACCCTGAACCACAATTCGATAAGGAACGTGAAGCAGGAGCCCGACCAAACGCCTCAGGTATCGATTGGAATTCATCCATCCCGGGAAAAACCCATCGCGAATGAAGAAAACCGTACGAACACCTCGAATTCGACAAAGTGTCGCCTGCAGCATGCGTTCAAAAAAGCTGATGCGCGCACCGACAAAAAAAATGGCGCCGTCGAGGCGCTGGCTGACAATACTGCGAATCACCGATCCTACCCTGCGGACTCCGCTCCAGAGCCGTGCCGCGAATCGAGGCTGCGGGAAACTGGGTTGCAAGGTATCGACCACAATCAGCTCATATCCCACCTGTTTAGCGAAGCCATGAATGCCGAGCGCTGCGGTGAGGCCACCGCCTGGATTCTGCGCAGCCGATTGTTTTGCAGCCGCGCCGACAAAAAGAAAACGCTTCATAGTGCGAACAGGCCCTAAATAGCCGGCACGCCAACAGCGTTTCGATCGGCGTCGAGAAAAAGTCGACACCAGAGCTCGACATTTCCAATCGCCAAAATGGTGTAACTGGCGTCGATCAGCCATTGTCGATTGCGAGACTTCAATAATTCAACGGCCTCGACGTTGAACAGGCCTCGGTTGCGAATTGCGCTGCTCGAGGTCAAGTCCTCAAACATCGGACCCAGAGATCCAGACATCCAGCTTCTCAAAGGCACAGCAAAGCCGGTCTTGGGCCGATTAATCACATTGGCAGGGAGTCGATCGCGTAACGACTCCTTGAGCACACGCTTGCCAATGCTGCCATTTTGCTTGAAACGACTCGGTATCGAGAATGCGAATTCAACCAGATCACGGTCCAGTAACGGAACACGGATTTCAACGCCGGCCGCCATACCCACCTTGTCGGTATAGTTCAAGTTATGGTCGGGCAGGAAATACCTGGTTTCAAGGAACAATGCTCGAGAAAGATGTTGCGCTGATTCAGGTAGCGCAGCCAATGCTTCAGCCATCGGATACGCATGCGCCTGTTGTAAAAACTCGCTTTGGATACGCTCATCGAGGAGTTCCAACGCGCGCTGCGGTTCAAGCCAATTCAAGTATCCCAGCATACGCCGATCAGCCGACTGATCTGCATAAGCAAACGCCTTCGAAATCCGGCGGGCGAAAGGCGAGGACTGTGACAGTGTCTTTGTAGACGCAGTTGCCAGCGTACGGATCGACTCCGGCAACCAGCTCCAATATCGCTCGAGGTGCAATGCGTGATGCCGTCGATAACCAGAAAATATATCGTCGCCGCCAGCCCCGGACAACAACACCTTG
>JANORY010001168.1:0-2107 GCA_031415535.1 Burkholderiales bacterium
CTTTTGTGAATGATAAATTTATTATGGGGGGTCGACACCGTCAAAGCCCTACTGGCCGACCGAGGAAGAAGTACACATTGCCCTGACCCGTTGCACTGCGCCCGTAGCCCAGATAGGTCGGTCCCAAGGGACTGTCGAAGGCCACATACAACGCACTCGACTTCAACAGCCCGGTCGGTTGGCCGGGCACGGTGCGTTCACTGATCTGCCCCAGCTCAAACGAGGAACCCAGGTAGGCACCATCCAGCAAACCCCCGTCGGCAATCTGATACTGGTAGAGCAAGCGACCAAAATTGAGCCGATTGCCGATCAACTGGCCGTACTGAAAACCGGACTGCTGCAAAAAACCACCATGCTGAATCGGGGTGTAGACCGGCAACTGGCCGGCCCCCAGATGGCCGGCCGAGCGCAACGCCAGTGACAGCGTCTGGCGCGCGCGGGACATCGCCGTGGTCAATTCGACATCCCATTTGGTATAGGAATCGGAGGCACCCAAAGATTCGCGCGACCCGGTCAGATTCAGTCGGCCAGCAACACCTTGCCGCGGAAATCGCAGATTATCGAGCTGATCGTAGACCGCATTAAAGGTCCAGCCGCCTTGCTGAAAGCCCAGTTGCAAGGGGATCAGTTCGCTCGGCCCGGTATCGAGCGTGTAATTGACCTGACCACGATAAACGCCCAGGCGCAGCTCAGCATATTTCGTGAGGTAACTGCCGACATCAATGCCGGCGCGCGCCGAGGCGGCAGAGAACCTCGCCTGTCGAGTGTCGCCCTGAAACACGTCGATATAACGGCGATCAAAATCGAGCCGAGGTGCGACGAACAGGGTATGCGATGCGTTAATCGGTTGATAAAACTCGGTCGACAGCCGGGTGATCCGGCCCATTTGCAGATCAGTACGCCATTCCGCACCCATTGCATTGATCCACGTCTTGCGCGCCGATGCGTGGACATTGAACCAGGCATCGCCGTAATAGTCGGTCGACAGGGTCAGACCAAAGCGTGCAAAGGTCGGGCCGGCCTGTTTCTCGACCGGGCGAATCACCAGCGTACGCTGACCACCTTCATCATCAACCCGATAATCGACCCGATCAAAGTCGCCACGACCAAAGATCTGGCGCAGATCACGATCCAGTACCACCTGATTGATCGGCTGTCCAACCTGGGTGTCCATGGCGCTCGCCAATACATCCGGATTGGTTCGCGACAGGCCTTCAATCCGAATCGCGGTGATCGGCCGGATATTGGCGACGTTTATTCCGGTACGCTGGTATTGGCGCAACGCATAGGCCTGCGGCGGAAGGCTGAGCGCGGCCAGACGTTCACTCACCTTGCGCGCCGCGCGCTCACCGATCGGCACCGTCTTGTTCAGGTTATCGAAATCGCCCGCCGAAAAATTCTCGAGCTCGGGTGAAATCAGAATATCTTCGGGCCGCAGCGACGCCAGCGAACTTTGTACATTTTGTTCCGTCAAAATGTTCAGCATCTGTGCGCTGACACCCACCACGGAGGTGATCTGCTCACGCTTTAAGAGCGGCGTGCCAAGGTTCACCGCAATCACGATATCGGCACACAACTGGCGCGCGACATCGACCGGCAAATTGCGGACCAGTCCGCCATCCACCAGCATCTTGCCGTTGATCTCGGCAGGCGCAATGGCACCCGGTACCGACATGCTGGCGCGCATGGCTGCTGAGAGCTCGCCACGATCGAGCACCACCATCGAGCCGGTTACGATATCGGTGGCAATCGCCCGATAAGGAATGGGTAGTTCATCAAAAATGCGAACGCCGCGTTTTCGGGAAGACAAGTCGCGCAGTACGGCTTCCAGTGCCACGCCCGACACAGCGCCCTTGGGCAGCACTAGACCGTCACTCGCAACCACGAACTCGGGGCCAATGAAGTTGTATTGATCGTCCTGTTTGCGCCGCAAAAGCTGGTCGAGGCGCGGTGGTTGCTCGCGAAACAGGCCCGCCGAATTGATCGTCAGAATCGCTTGTTCCATATCGGCGACCGGCATGCCACTGGCGTAGGCGGCACCGACAATCGAACCCATGCTGGTGCCGGCAATGCAGTCGATCGGCACGCGCAATTCTTCGAGTACCTT
>JANORY010001169.1:0-1258 GCA_031415535.1 Burkholderiales bacterium
AAAAAGGTCGTTGAAAAGGATGTTCGACAGCACGACATTGTTGCAACTCCAATGTTCGAGCCGATACGGCCCGTCGAAACCACCGCCCGCCGCAAAACCGAAGCTGTAATAAACGACGGTATCGAGGTCGCAAACGTTGAACGGGCCGGTGTACGGCACGCCATTCACCTGCAAATCAATGTCGTCTTTCAAAATGAACGGAATCGGCAGGCAAATGACCTCGATGCCCGACGGCTCGTAAATTACATCGGGCATGAAATCGCAAAAACAGGCATCCTCCACAATGGCCGAAGTCGTTTTCGTCAGCCCCTGGCCGTCGGTTACGGTGATGGAATAAAGGCCCGGCGGCAGCCCGGCGGCCACATTTGAAGTCGAAACTGTCGGTTGCCAGGCGAACGAATAATTGCCGTCGCCGCCCGTCGCCGTGACCATCACGAGGCCGACCATTCCGCAGCACGAGGTGTCGGGCGAAGCGGTAGCCGAGAGGGTCAAATCATTCAGAATATTGAGCGGAACAAGGATTTCATCCGACACCTGGCAGCCCGTCTGGTCAGTGACCACGACTTCATAAGTGCCTGTAAATAAACCACCTATCAAAAATGCGGGGATACCGAGGCCCGATTCCAGGCCATCCACCGGCCCTGTCCATTCGATGTCGAACGGAGCCTGGCCGCCTGAAATATTCACCTGAATGGTGCCGCTTTGCGGGGCGATGGTCGAGGCCGCGGAGGCTGTGAGCGAAACCGTCATCGAAGCCGAAAGCTGTTCGATGGTCACCGATTGCAGGGCTTCGCAGCCAGTTTGCAGGTCGGTTATCGTGATTTCATAATCGCCGGGCGCGAGGCCTTTTGCCGACGAATCGGTCGAAACCGCTGGCAGCCATTCAAAGGAATAATCGCCGCTGCCGTTTTGAATCGAGAGGTCAATATTGCCTGTCGCCGAGCCGCAGCCGGCATCCGTTTTGTCCACAATTGCCATCAAAATGGGGTGAACTTCCACCAAAATTTCATCGAAATGAACGCAGCCTCCCGCGTCAAAAGCCGATGCCTTGTAGGTCGTCGTTGTCGTGGGCGCGGCTTTTGGCGTGAAAGAAGTCGGGTCGTCGAGGCCCGTTTCGGGCGACCAAATTATTTGAACGAACGAACCGGTGGCCGTCAATTCCGCCGAATCGCCGGGGCAAATCAGCGCGTCGGCACTCAAAAAATCATCCATTTGGCCGACGGAAATTTGGATGAATTTTTCGCCGCCCTCGCTCGTA
>JANORY010001170.1:0-2811 GCA_031415535.1 Burkholderiales bacterium
TGCCAAAAATCTGGCATCAGATACGGATGAGGATAGGAGCTGAGGCCTTGGATTCCGTTACGTTGTGCCCGCAGTTCCTGGCGATAGTGCGCGAGGTTGTCCTGATTTAATCGACCTTCGACAAAGGCCCGTGCATAAATACCGGGTGCCGAATGCGCCTGAAAAAATACCAGGTCGCCGTCTGATTCAGCCTGACGCCCCTTGAAGAAATGATTAAAGCCCACCTCGAATAGATCAGCGGCTGAAGCATAGCTGGCGATGTGTCCGCCCAGCTCGCCATACGCCCGATTGGCGCGAACCACCATCGCCAAGGCGTTCCAGCGCATGATCGCCGACAGACGCTGCTCGATCACGGCGTCGCCCGGGTAAATCGGCTGCTCGGCCAGGCTGATCGTATTGACATAGGGCGTGATACGCGGTGCGCGCCAGGTCACACCCTGGCCGTGCGCCACACTGGCCAGCATTTCGAGCAGGAAGGCCGCCCGTTCCGGACCGGAACGCTCGATCACCGCCAGCAGCGCGTCCAGCCACTCGCCGGTCTCTTGCGCGTCGATATCTTCGGTTTGCCAAAAGCGAAGCAAGGAAAGGTCGGTCATAAGGGGTTGATCCTTGGATTGCAGGACTGTGCTGCAAAATTGTTAGACTACTTGATCGTATGACTTTAACTGAACTGAAATACATTGTCGCGGTAGCCCGCGAGCGCCACTTTGGACGGGCTGCGGAAGCCTGTTTTGTCAGTCAGCCGACGCTGTCGGTTGCCATCAAGAAGCTCGAGGAGGAACTCGAAGTTCAGTTATTTGAGCGCGGGTCAATCGAGGTGTCAATGACACCGATCGGCCAGCAGGTGGTCGAACAGGCGCAGCGCGTGCTAGAGCAAAGCAACGCCATCAGAGAGATCGCCAAGCACGGCAAAGATCCCTTATCCGGCCCATTGCGGCTCGGCGTCATTTATACCATTGGGCCTTATCTGTTGCCGTCGCTGGTCCGAACAATGATCGCCGATGTGCCGCATATGCCGCTGATGCTGCAGGAGAATTTCACCGTCAAATTGCTGGAAATGTTGCGCCAGGGTGAAATTGATGTCGCAATTTTGGCTGACCCTTTCGATGATCACGGCCTGGTATCGCAAGCACTTTACGAAGAACCTTTTACGGTGGCCATTCCCAACTTGCACAAGTGGGTCGGCCGGGCAACGATCAGCTCGGAAGAGTTGAAGAACGAAACCATGTTACTGCTCGGCAATGGCCACTGTTTTCGTGACAATGTACTGGAAGTCTGCCCGGAATTGTCGCGCTTTGCGCAAAACAGCGCCGCCATTCAAAGGACCTTTGAAGGCTCGTCGCTGGAGACGATTCGCCATATGGTCGCTTCCGGTATTGGGGTCACCGTTTTGCCGATACTGGCCTGCGCTGAATCCCGTTCCGATGGCTTGTTACGCTACGTTCCGTTTGCCGGCCCGATTCCGTTTCGTCGCGTTTCCTTGGTTTGGCGCAAGAGTTTTCCGCGTGCCGCCGCGCTTGAGGCGGTTCGTCAGGCGGTCCTGAAGTCGCAGCTTGCGGGTGTTCGCAAGCTGCCGAAAGCCATTCCTTTATCGAACTGATCCGCCATGCCTAAAGTACTTGAATATCCGACAATCGAACAAACCATCGGCCGTACGCCCTTGGTTCGCTTGCAGCGCATTGCCGGCGCGGAGAATTCGGCGCGTGGCAACGTGATCCTGGGTAAATTGGAAGGCAATAATCCAGCCGGTTCCGTCAAGGACCGCCCAGCGTTATCAATGATCATGCGCGCCGAAGAGCGCGGCGAAATCAAGCCCGGCGACACCTTGATCGAGGCGACCTCCGGCAATACCGGTATCGCCCTGGCGATGGTAGCGGCGATTCGCGGCTATTCGATGGTTCTCATCATGCCGGATAACCTGTCGATCGAGCGCCGCCAGGCGATGACCGCCTACGGCGCGCGCTTGATTCTGGTCACCCGTGAGCAGGGAATGGAGTACGCGCGTGACTTGGCGCTGGCCATGCACAACCGCGGCGAGGGCCGGCTGCTTGATCAGTTTGCCAACGACGATAACTGGGCTGCGCATTATGAAAACACCGGTCCCGAGCTGTGGGCCGATACCCACGGCACGATCAGTCATTTTGTTTCGGCGATGGGAACCACCGGTACGATTACCGGCGTCTCCCGTTATCTGAAGGAGCGTAACCCGTCGGTCCGCATCATTGGCGCGCAACCGCAAGAAGGATCGTCGATTGCCGGTATTCGAAAATGGCCGCAAGAATATTTGCCGGGCATCTACAAGCACGCAATGGTTGACCAGATCGAATACGTTTCGCAGGTCGATGCCGAGAACATGGCGCGCCGAATGGCGGTCGAAGAAGGGATTTTCTGTGGCCCGTCGGCGGCCGGTGCTTGTGTGATTGCGTTAAGGATTGCCGAACAGTTGCGCAATTCGGTGATTGTGTTCATCGTCTGCGATCGCGGCGATCGTTATTTGTCGACCGGGATCTTTTCGAGCTGAACCGAAACGGCGTCGACCTTGTCCGAAGTTGCCAGCTTCGGCACATCGGCTTTTTGCACCGCCGACGGGTTCGAGCTGATTCTCGCGGCCCGCAATGCACGGGATAATTCGATGACTGCCATCGCGTAGAAACTTGAACGGTTGTACCGGGTAATGACGAAAAAATTCTGCGCGCCCAGGTAATAACTGGTGCTCGAGTCGCCATTGGGCAGATCGATAAGGGCGACTTTCAAGTCTTCGGGAAAAGCCGGCTCGCCTTGCACGCCGAACTCGCCGAGCTGGCTCTTGAC
>JANORY010001171.1:0-1008 GCA_031415535.1 Burkholderiales bacterium
AATTCAGCGATTCCGACAAAACCAACCCCGGCCACTGAACCCGTTTCTCACTGCACCTTTGTCTATACCGGCACCTACCTGAACAGATCGTGCCCGATTAATCTTGCAGAACTGTACTACGTTCACAGCGCTCGAACATGCGCAGGCCACCAACGACGTCGAGCTCGTACTAACGTCCTATTTCAGCGTCGCCACGGCGGCACGCCCTTGATCGAAGGCTCGCGACCGAACGCCGTGGTGTCCGCTGCAAAGTCAAGTTAGTACAGGTGAGCTGACTACGCAACGCAAACACTTTGCCTCCACACACTCGCCTCCCGGTTGCTTCTCGCGCATCGCCTTGCTCCCCATCGAGTAACTCTCCTTCGGTCCGCTCAACTCAGTGCCGGGTGACTCTGCGTTGCGAATTCAGTTCCCGAGCGGGCAACGCCTTGGCATCGCACTTCTTCGCAAAGCACCTGCCCCAAATTCAGGGCACCTGCCCTCGCCACGGCACGACCGTGACAGGGCCAAACAAACTGAAACCGCTGCCAATGTCGTCAACCCGTACCAACTTCGCAAACTCACGCTGCTACAAATTACCGCGTTCGTGCCCTACAGGGTAAGAACCTGTCCGACTCGGTCACCCACCTGTCGATCACGAATCCCCGCCTGCCACTGACTTCGCACTGCTCTTCGTTACAAAGCGCTGAATTCAAGCGCATGGTACCGGCGAGCGTTTCTCGCTACATGAAAGCAAATACTTATTCAGCAATTCCGACGGAACCAACTCTGGCCACTGAACCCATTTCGAATTGCTCTTCGTCTCAAGGCGCCGAATTCAATCGCACAACACCAGCGCTCGTTTCTCGCTACAAGAAGGCGAACACCAATTCAGCGATTCCGACAAAACCAACCCCGGCCACTGAACCCGTTTCTCACTGCACCTTTGTCTATACCGGCACCTACCTGAACAGATCGTGCCCGATTAATCTTGCAGAACTGTACTACGTTCACAGCGCTCGAACATGC
>JANORY010001172.1:0-2081 GCA_031415535.1 Burkholderiales bacterium
AACAGCCTACTAAAAAAACATTATTTAGTTTGGTTGATAACAGCAATATTCAATTTGTGAATACATTGAAAGAGACCAACGAAGTAAATGTTTTTAAATACCGGAATTTTTATAATGGCGGAGGGGTAGCCATAGGCGATTTGAATAATGATGGCCTGCCAGATGTTTTTTTTACTGCAAACCAGGGCAGCAATAAATTGTATTTAAACAAGGGCAACTTCCAATTTGATGACATATCTGTTAAAGCAGGCTTTACTGACAAAAAACAATGGAGTACAGGTGTTGTCTTTGTAGATATCAATGCAGATGGCTGGTTAGATATTTATGTTTGCAATGCAGGAAATATGCTGAAACCTGAGTTGCGGAAAAACCAATTGTACATTAATAATCATGATCTGACCTTTATTGAAAGAATCCCGATGTCGAAGCTGATTGAACTCACCGCTCGCGATGGTCATAAATTCGCCGCCTACAAGGCTGAACCCACGGGTCGCGCCCAGGGCGCTATTTTGGTGATCCAGGAAATCTTTGGCGTCAACAGCCATATCAAATCGGTCGCTGACGGTTATGCGGCCGCCGGCTATCTGGCGATCGCGCCGGCACTTTATGATCGCGCGCAACGCGGCTACGAAACCGGTTACTCGCCGGAAGAGATTCAAGCCGGCGTTGCGATCATGCAGTCCTTGAACCTCGAGAACACCTTGAAGGATGTCGAAGCCAGCCTGGAGCATGCCCGGCCGGCCGGTCGCGTCGGAATTGTCGGCTATTGCTGGGGTGGCACCATCGCCTGGGTGGCCGCCGCACGGGTGGCCGGGCTGGCCTGTTCAGTTCCGTATTACGGCGGTGGCATTGCCGGTGCGATCGGCGAACAACCGAAATGCCCGGTCATGTTTCAGTTCGGCGAGCAAGACAAAAGCCCGACACCGGAACAGGCGCGTCAGGTTGCCGCCGCGCATCCGAGCGCGATTGCGCACTTTTACGACGCCGGTCATGGCTTTAACTGCGATCAGCGCGGCTCATATGACGCGGCAGCATCGGCGCTGGCCAAGTCGCGTGCACTTGAGTTCTTCGGCAAACATCTGGCCGCCAGTTAAGGCAGCCAGTTAAATTAAGATGTCGCGAGATGCACCCGCGCAGGCTATTTCTTGCGCACCGCTTTGCTGACGGTTTTGCTGACGGTTTCACTCACTGTTTTGCTGACCGCCTGGGTCACCGCACGGGTCATCGCCCGGGTGACTGATTGGCGGGCCGAGTTGCCGATCGCTGATTTAACAACCGCCGCACCGAGCTCATTGGCGGCGGAGCTGACCGCACCCGTCAATCGCCGCCCGGCGCGGGTTGCCGCACGAACCATCTCGCCAGTCTTGCTCGGTGGCGCTTCTTCGCCTGGCAAGGGCAGGGCACGAATATCGTCAAACGCGATGGCAATCGAATCAGCCAGTTCCTGCACGTCCGGCATTGCTTGCGCGCAGGCCATCACGCCGAACCCGAGGGATTGGTCATAACTTTGCACGGTGATGTTCAGTCCCATCCCATGGACGATGATCGAGGTCGGAAAAATACTGGTCAGTTTGGCACCGGCCAGATACAAGGGTACCGGCGGGCCGGGAACGTTCGAGACCACCAGATTGGCGACCAGCGGAATGCGCTCTGCAACCCGCGCTTTGCCATACAACGCGGCCGCCGCTTCCATCAGCCAAGGGATGCCAATCGAGGGAAAGTCGGTCGGCAAGATTTCTTTCAAGCCGCCCATCGTAGTTTTCATCGAGCGGGTCGCAGCGCGAATGTGCTCAAACCGCTCGGTAGGGTCGGCCAGATGGGTGCCCAGACTGATCAGGCTCATCGAAGCTTGATTGTCACTGCGCAGGTCGCCTTTTTCGCGCAGACTGATCGGCACGGCCGCCACCAAGGACTTGCGCGGCAGGCTTCGGCGCTTGCTGAAGTATCGACGCAAGGCGCTGCTGCACACCATCAGCACCATGTCGTTGATGGTCGCACCATGAGAGCGACCCAGACTCTTGAGTTCCAGTAAGGGCAGATCGACGCCCGCAAACGCGCGGCCCTGGGTCACCGAAGTGTTC
>JANORY010001173.1:0-7365 GCA_031415535.1 Burkholderiales bacterium
TTTCCCGATGCTAATTTATGTTGGCGGGTCGGCCCAAACGCGCCCGAGGCGGGGGACATTCGCGAAGGTACTTGCACCAGACCGCTTCAGGCTAGCGCACACCCGACCGCTCAACTCTCGAGCGAAGCAAACCGGTTCGGACTGCGTTGCTCACGTGCATGTTGCAACAGCGCAATGCCGCGATACAGACCGTGCACGAATTTTCCGTATGGCATCAAAATGAAAAACGCCAGCACACTTGCCAGGTGAATGATCAACATGGCCGGCATCAACGTAGTTTCGCGCCAGGCAAGCAAGGCCAGGCCGGTCACTGCAACCGCCCACAGCAAACCGACAAAACCGAGGTCCATCGTCTGCTGTTCGGAATCCTGAATTCGGGCATCACGCCGGAAACGAGACATCAACATGCCGGTTGTGCCGAGCACCATCAGCAGTCCACCGACAGTACCCAATATCACCGGTAGGCTGATAAGATCGTACGGTGCCTGCCAGCGAAATACATAGTGATAAATCGTGGCGATCGAAGTCGATGCGAAACAGAGCATGAAGCCGTAGAACACGGCGTGATGCATGAGCCGGCGGGCCGTGCTCGGTGCATCCGAGTCGTTGACACAACCGTCGCCACCGCCGTCCAGATACTCGAGGCGCAGCGCCTTCGATGCGGCAACCTGGCCGGCACCGGGTACCGCCTTCGAGGTCATGGGATCGAGCGCTGTCGTGGCACGATAAAAACGCCAGCCACTGACAAACATCGCAAACACTGACCAACCGAAGGCGGCACCGAACAAGACCACCATGGTCTGGTGCGGAATGATCGCGTAAAAGGATTTACCGATTGCGCTGGCACCCAAGCTCAATGAGTTTTGTTTCCAGAGTGCCGCAGCCGCCATGACCAACGCCAGCGCAATCACCAGTACCACAGCCAGCCACGGGCCCTGCCGATCGTACAGCGCACCGAATGATCGGGGGAAGGCGTAATCACGATAGCTCGCCAGTCGGACTTGCGCCAAAGTTCGCGGCAAGTTCAAGGCGAACTCATGCGGCGGCGCGTATTGACAGGAATGAAAACAAGCGCCGCAGTTATGGCACAGATTGGCCAGATAATCCATGTCGAGCCGCGTGAAGTCGATGCGCCGCTCCATCGCCGGGAACACGCCGCAGAAGCCCTCGCAATAGCGACAGGAATTACAAATCCCCATGACCCGCGCGCCTTCGGCATGGGGGTCGGCTAGCGACGTCAACAGTTGAATCGGTATCTGCACGTTGTTGTTCCGTCGATTGGTAGTTTGAACATTCGTAGTTTGCGCGTTGGCAGTCTGCACGTTGGTAATCTACACGTTTGTGGCGGCTTATGAGTTCGAATGATTGCTCAGTTAACAGTGAGGTAACGGTGCGGAAACCGTGAGATAACGGTCAGTGATCCGCCAGCGCCCGAGCGGCCGCTTCGCGCCCGGCAATCCGCCCGAACACTGTACCGATGGTCATGCCAATCCCGGCTAGATACCCTTGACCGAGTACATTGCCAGCCATAATTTCGCCGGCCGCAAACAGCCGGGGTGTTGGCGCATAGTCGCCGCTGCTTTGTTTCATCAGGACCTGGGCGCGCTCATTAACCTTGACGCCGAGGTAGGTGAAGGTCAGACCCGGGCGCAGCGGAAACGCCCTAAACGGCGGCTTCTCGATGCGCAATGCCCAGTGGGTTTTGGCGGGGGTCAGGCCTTCGGTTGCGCAATTATCCAGAACCGAGTGATCAAAGCTGCCTGGTTGCACGGACTGGTTGTACGCGTGCAGCGTATTCATGAAAGACTCTGCCGGTATATTCATGAGTTGCGCCAGCTCCGAAAGCGAATCCGCTTTTAAGCCCGGATACACCGGCGGCATAAATCGACCTTGTGCTTGTGCGTCGATTACCGACCAGGCTAATTGTCCGGGTTGCAAGGCGACCAGTCGACCCCAGATGGCATAACGCTTGGGCCAGAAGTCTTCACCTTCGTCGTAGAAGCGTTCGCCGTTTATGTTCACCACAATGCCCAGCGAGACGCAGTCGATACGGGTAACGATGCCGCCATCGAACGCTGGCGCGCGCGCATCGATTGCGACGCAGTGACCTTGTGTGGCGTCGCCAATCGATTCGGCACCGGCCGCAATCAGCCGCCGCAAAACCGTGCCGCGATTAAACTTCGATCCGCGAATCAGAAAATTGTCCGCCGCCTCGCCCCAAGCTTCGCGCAACCAGGTACGGTTCGACTCAAAGCCGCCGCTGGCGACCACCACCGTGCGCGCGCTCAGAACGTCGGCCGCGTCGCGAACTGACCCGGCCCGACCGGTTTCGTCGTCATCAACCTTGCCGACCCAAACCCGGGTAATGCCTTCGGCGTTGGTTTCGAGATCGACCACCGGTGAGTCGTAACGAATTTCGATACCGAGTTTTTCCGCCGAGCGGCAATAAGCATTGACCAGCGCCTTGCCACCGCCCAGAAAAAAGGCGTTGGTACGCGACAAATGCAAGGTGCCGCCCAGCGAGGGCTGAAATCGAACGCCATGATGCTTCATCCAGTCGCGACAGGTGCCCGACTCGCGGATCACCAGCCGAGCCAGCGCTTCAATGGTTATGCCCTTGGTTACTCGGTTCAAATCATCCCAGTACTCTTCCTCAAGATAGGATTCGGTCAGGACATCTTGCGGACCGGCATGCAGGCAACGCACATTGCGGGTATGCGGACTGTTGCCGGCTCGCCAGTCGCGCGGCGCCGACTCGAGCACCAGCACTGACGCCCCTGCCTCGGCAGCCGTCAGCGCGGCGCACAAGGCAGCATTACCGCCGCCAATAACCAAAACATCGATCAAGCATTCATCCTATGAGTTCATCCTGTTTGTTCATCCTGTTTGTTCATCCTTTGAGTTCATCCGGTCCATTCATCCGCCAAGTTCATCCTCGTCTTTGCGCCACCAATGCTAATCTAACAGTCTGGACCGCTTTCGGCGGCTTTGAGCTTACATCGACTAATCGAAAAACGACATGAACTCAAAAGTTGACTCGATCGCGCCGGCTACGTGAAATCATCGCACTCGATCCGCCCGAGGCTAATGGGCACAGAGCTGGCGCGCGTGTTATTCAAGCCGCGCAGCGTGGCGCTAATCGGCGCGTCGGACGATGTCGCCAAAACGGCTGGTCGGCCGTTGCACTATTTGCGAATGGCGGGCTTTGGCGGCAGCATCTACCCGATCAATCCGCGTCGCACCGAAGTATTGGGCGAGCGCTGCTGGCCGTCGCTGTCGTCCTTGCCCGAAGTGCCGGAACAGGTATTCATACTGACTCCGACCGAATCGGTACCCAAGGCGGTACGCGATTGCGCTCAGCTCGGCGTCCGCGTGGTTACCATCCTGGCCAGTGGTTTTTCGGAAACCGGTGAGGCTGGCGCAGCACTCGAGCGGCAGTTACTGTCGATTGCGCAAGACCCGGCTTTAAGCGGCGATATTCGCGGCAGTCTACGAATTCTCGGGCCGAGCAGCTTGGGACTCGTCAATCCGGAGAATGGACTGATGCTGACCGCCAACGCCGCCTTCGCAGAACCAGAATTCCCGCGTGGCAAGTTGTTCGTCGCCTCGCAAAGTGGCAGCATGATCGGCGCACTGGTCTCGCGCGGCAAGGCCAAGGGCATTGGCTTTGCCGGTCTGGTTTCGGTCGGCGGCGAAATCGATCTGAGCGTTGGCGAAATATGTGCAGCAACCCTTGACGATCCGAATATTGAAGGCTATCTGTTGTTCCTGGAGAGCCTGCGTCACGGCGCACAGTTACGCGCCTTCGCGCTCGAGGCAGCACGGCGCGGCAAACCAGTAATTGCCTATAAGCTTGGCCGATCAAAGGCCGCCGCTGACATGACCGCGACCCACACCGGTGCCCTGGCCGGCGAGGATGACATCGCCGACGCGTTCTTGAAAGACAGCGGCATTGTGCGGGTTGCGTTTCTCGATTCACTGCTTGAATGTTTCCCGTTGGCCAAACGGATTGCATCGGCTTACGTCCCCGGCCGTTCAATGCGCGCCCGGCAGGTAGGCTTCATCACCACCACCGGCGGCGGTGCCGCCATGGTGGTGGATCAACTCGGTATGCGTGATATCACCGTACAGTTGCCGAGCGATGAGACGATGGCAAAAGTGCGCGCCGCCGGAATCAACGCCGCTGCCGGTCGCGTGCTTGATCTGACGCTGGCCGGCGCTCGTTATGAAGTCATGAAGTCAGCGCTCGATATTTATTTGAACGCACCCGAGTTCGACCTGGTGGTGGCGGTTGTCGGCTCCTCCGCGCGCTTCAGTCCGCAACTCGCAGTCAAACCGATTATCGACAGCGCCAGCCATCCGAAGCCCTTGGTCGCGATGCTGGTTCCCGAAGCAAGCGAAGCCAATCTGGCGCTGACCGCTGCCGGAGTGCCGTGTTTCAGAACGCCGGAAGCATGCGGCGATTCGATTGCGGCGACCCTGGCACGGCGCTGGTATCCGAACCAGGTCGCGACGTCGCCGCAGCCTGCTGAGCTGCCTGCCGAGCGGCCTGAGGGCCTCGCCACAGTGCGCTTTCTGAGCGAGGCGCAAGCCTACCGATTGCTCGATCATTTGGGTGTGCCGCACGCGCCGTTTATTACCCTGGCCTTGCCGACTTCGTTCGAAGTCCAGCCACAGGCGCTCGACCTGTCGTATGAGGCTGGGTCCGCGCCCAAGCTCGATTTGCCGTTCGACTATCCGATTGTGGTCAAGGTGTGTAGTGATCAGATTGCGCACAAGACCGAAGTCGGTGGCGTAATCTTGAACGTCGCCAAGGCTGATGAATTGCAGCCGGCATTGGCGCGGCTACGCGGTAATCTGAATCAACGCGCCGCCGGATTGCAGGCCGATCTCGCCCTGCTGCAACCGATGTGTAGTGGACTCGCTGAAGTGTTGATCGGCTACCAACTGGACCCGCAGGCCGGCCCGATCATTGTGCTGGCAGCAGGCGGTATCTGGGCTGAGATTGCGCGTGACCGCAGCATTCGGTTGGCACCGATTAACCTGGCGACCGCCCACGAGATGATTGCTGAGGTACGTATGCTCAAAATTGTGCACGGTTTGCGTGGTAAACCGAAGGGCGATCTTGACGCGCTGGCGGCCGCGCTCTCCGCGCTGTCGCAGATTGCGCTGCAACCGAAGCTCGGTATCATCGACGCCGAAGTCAATCCGCTGATGATCTTGCCCGAGGGTTCAGGCGTGGTCGCGGTGGACGCGCTGGTTTCAGTCAGTGGAACATTCGAGCTATGAGCAGCCTGCTCACCCGTTATGCCGAATACGCGCACCGCGAGGCACAGCGCGCCTTGCCCGATGAGACTTTGCATCACGCCAAACGGGCCATCATCGATTGGTTCTCGGCGCTTTACCCGGGCACGCAGGTTGCCCCCGCCACGCTGCTGGTTCGGGCTCACGCGCGCGAATTCGGTTTTGGCCGATCCTCCTTACCCGGCTTCGGCCTCAAGGCATTCCCGGCGACCGCAGCCTGGATAAATGGCAGTGCCTCGCACAGTGTTGAGTTCGACGATATTTTCAAAGACGCCGCTTATCACCCCGGTTGTCCGACGATTGCGGCGGCGCTGGCGATCGCGCAAGACATCGAAGCGTCCGGGCTGGAATTGTTGCGCGCGATCACGATTGGCTACGAAATTTCAACCCGTATCGGCGTCGCCGTGCAGCCGTCACACTATCGCTACTTTCATACTACGGGCACTGTCGGGTGTATGGGTGCGGCAGCGGCAGCAGCGATATTGCTCGCCCCGCAAGCTGTCCCGGTTGTGCAACATGCGCTGGCAAGCGCCACGACCTTCGCCTCCGGCCTGCAACAGGCGTTTCGCTCTGACGCCATGACCAAGCCCTTGCACGCCGGTCATGCCGCAATGGTCGGCGTGCAGTGTGCGATGGCGGCCGCCCAGGGCGTCACGGGCGTCGCCGACATGCTCGAAGGTGAAGCCGGTTTTGGTGCTGGCTTATCGAGCGGTGCCGACTGGAGTCGGGCCACCGATGGTCTGGGTGATCGATACAACATTACTCAAATGACCCAGAAGAACCACGGCTGCTGCGGCCACGCATTCGCAGCGATCGATGCCGCGCTCGCCCTGCGCGATCAACACAGGCTCACGCCGCGAGAGATCGCGCGCATCGATGTAGAGGCCTACCGCGCGACGGTGGACGTGACCGGTAATCACACACCGATCACCGCCACCGAAGCGAAATTCAGTATGTCCTACGTCGTCAGTCATGCGCTGCTGTACGGTTCTGTTCGACTGGACGCCTTTAGCGATGAACGCCTGGCCGATCCGGAAATTCGCGCACTGATGAGGCGGGTTACACTGCAGGAAGACCCGGCGTTAACCGCTAAATTTCCGTCGCAGCGCGCCGCGCGCGCGGTCATTACGATGAACGATGGCACTCGCCACGAACATTTTGCGCCGTGCCGCAAGGGCGACCCGGAAGCACCGCTTTCAGACTCTGAAATTAACGCCAAGTTCAATGAATTGGTAGCCCCGGTTCTGGGCGAAGCCGCTTGCAATCGACTGTTGGCTCAACTGTGGCAGCTCGACTCGCTAAGGGTCCGCGACTTAAATCTTGAGCGCAGCTTATAAGTCGGCCTGGTAACGGGCCAGCATTTCTACCTGCGATTCGGGCGGTGTTTTTAGACCCGTTTGATCGGCAATCATCGCCCCCATGGTCGGCAGCGCTTCACGTTTGAGTTGCCGATCGGCCGACCAAAGCTGCGAGCGCATCATCGCCTTGGCGCAGTGCAAGTAAGCGTCGCGCACCCGAACCTTGATGACCAATTTGGGCGGTCGCAACTGTGCGGCGAATACCTGCAAATGTTCGGCGTCGATCGAGAGCTGCGCGCTGCCGTTGACGCGCAGGGTTTCGTCAATGCCCGGAATCAGGAACAGCATCCCTAACTCGCCGGTATTGACGATGTTCTCAAGGCTATCCAATCGGTTGTTTCCAGGCGCGTCCGGCAACAATAAGGTGTGTACGTCCTGAACCCGTACAAAACCCGGATCGCCGCCGCGCGGCGAGTTGTCCAGCCAGCCATTGGCACCGCTACTGGCCAACACGACCAGCGGCGAAAGCTCAATAAAACGTCTGCAATGAACGTCGAGTTGGGTGAGCTGCTTTAAAAGCGTTCGCTCTTTTGGAACGGCATAAAGACTGCGCAACTCGGCAAGTGTTTTGATCATGGCAATCGGTTGGCAGTGTCGCGTCGATCATAGTGTAACGCCACGCCGACAGGCGCTCAAGGGAACGCCGAGGGAACGCCGAGGCGCTTCTAACGGTGATCGGATGCCTCGGCCATAGCCACTCGTC
>JANORY010001174.1:0-4854 GCA_031415535.1 Burkholderiales bacterium
TGTGCGACTCAAGGCAAGGCAGCGGGGTCTGGATCAGACGGCTCGCAGCCGCATTTGTCCGCGCGCGGGCGCCCGAGGCGGTGCCCGCGCTTGAAGGCCAAGGTGGGTGTCTTTAACGTCAGCACCACTTGACCGCTGGCGTTGCACTGCACCCGTTCGTTGGCTAGCGCCGGGCGGGTGATGTAACGGCACAGCCGCTCCAGCGTCTTGCGCTGGTCGGCGGCGCAGCGAACCCCTGCGTGCAGGCTAAAGCCTTCGAAGTTGGCACACAGATTCTGTTTGAAGTCCACCACCGCTCTGGGCTTTGTGCCCTGCAAGGTCAGCACTTTCTGACCAGCGCGTGCACCGAACGCTATGCGGTAAGTACAGGCTGCGGTCTGCAAACACTCGAGCGTGACGGCCTCGTTCGAATCACTGTCGTTATCGGCCAGGTACGATTCGCATTGCTCTTGGACCAGAACTCCCTGGCGCGTGAGCAGCTTCATCATCATCCGCGTGATGATCTGGTGCAACACCGCCTGCACCGTTTCGTTGCTCGGCGCGGCCACTTCGACAAACTGCGGCTCACCATCGGCACTGCGTCGGTAAACCCCGTCGAGCAGCAGGCAGTGCAGGTGAATATTGCGAAATGCGCGGCCGTCTGCGCCATACAACGTGCGCCGCAAGACGGGCAAAAGCCACACGGAGAACGCCACCAGCTTGTCGTGTCCGCAGTCTTCACAGCGCAAGCGCAGAAACCCGTGCGCCAGGATGCCGCATTCGAGGAACGCATCGAACTCATCCTTGATGAACTGCGGCAGCTCGCAGCCTGATGCGAGCTCGACTTGCGCAATGAAAGTCGCAACGTTCTTTTGCACCAGGCGATACAGCGTGTTCTGCTCAGGACGGTGGCGCTCGTAGTGGACCGGGGTGCCATCAGGTGCCCGACCGGGCTGTCGACCGAGGGTTTGCACGCAATTACTGCTTCGGCGTCATGATCGCCGGCATCGGCGGCACCGGCGTCATTACCGTGGGCGCGGTACTGGCAATGGCCGCGCACCTGGAAGGCCACGCCGCATCGGCCTACGACATGACCGGTCTGTCGCAAAAGAACGGTTCGGTGTACAGCCACCTGCGCATCGCTGAAACACAAGCCGGCATCTGCAGCCAGCGCTTGGGCCTGGGCGAAGCCGGGCTGGTGCTGGGCTTCGACATCGTGTCGGCGCTGTCCGATGAGTCGTACCGCACCATCGCGTCGGAACGTTCGCGGTTTCTGGCCAACGAGCGCGTGCAGCCGATGGCGACCTTGAACTTCAACCCAGACGATCGGGTCGACACCGGTCTGTTGCAACGCAAGATTCGTGAGAAGCTCGCCGATGATCGAATTGCGTATGTCGACGCAACCGGTATTGCGCTCGCGCTGTGCGGCGACAGCATCGCCACCAACCTGTTCATGGTCGGTGTCGCTGCGCAACGCGGCTGGCTGCCGGTCAGCGTCGCCGCGATCGAGCGGGCGATCGAACTCAATGGTATTCAGATCGAATTGAATCAGCGCGCGTTTGCGTTTGGCCGGCTTTGGGTGTACGACGCGGGCAAAATTCGTGATCTGCTCGGTGCTTCGGCGCCAACGCCGCAGACCCCGGAGGCGCAAAGCTTCGACGAAATACTGGCTGAACGCCGCCAGCTACTCACCGACTATCAGGACGCCGCCTATGCACAGCGCTACACGTCGTTAGTCGAGCAAGTGGTTCAGGCCGAGGAGCGCCTACGGCCTGGCAGCCGTGAACTCTCGACCAGCGTCGCACGCTATGCGGCGAAACTGATGGCCTACAAGGACGAGTACGAAGTCGCCCGCCTGTACAGCGACCCGGCGTTCATGACTCGCCTCAAGAGAGAATTCGACGGTGAGCTGAAGCTTGCCTTCAACCTCGCGCCGCCGCTATTCGCCAAGCGCGATCCGCAGAGCAAGCATTTACTCAAGCGCGAATACGGCGCCTGGATGTTCAAGGCGTTCGGCGTACTGGCGAAGTTGCGCTTCCTGCGCGGTGGCGCGTTCGATCTGTTCGGCCGCACGCAGGAGCGGCGGATGGAACGCCAGCTCGTGAACGAATACGAGCAGACGATTGGCGAGTTGCTACCGAACCTTAACGCACGCAATCTCGCCGCTGCGGTCAAGGTCGCCGAGTTGCCGCAGAAGATTCGCGGCTTTGGACATGTGAAGGAGCAGGCGATGGTGGCGGCGGTTGATCTGCGCAAGCAGGCACTTTTGGAGTACGCGCAGGCCGATAAAGTGATCAGGATTTCGGAGGCTCAGCGCGCGGCGTAGGAAATCCCGACACAATCCGGCAGCGCACGAGAAGCGCTCCAGACGCATTCGAACTCACCAAGGTCCAACATCGCGAGACCATTGACACCCCTCAAACGAGGGGATGCAATGAATGCTCCAAGGCGATATGCTCGGGTGGTCTTTCAGGAATGAAATTTATCGCGTCATGAAAACGCTTCTCGTTGATGATCATGCGCTGTTTCGTGCCGGACTTCGACTTCTGTTGGGTACGATCGATCGCCAGCTTCAAATTTTCGAAGTCGCCACCATCGGTCAGGCGCTGGAGGTCTCCGGGCAGCATCCTGATTTGAATCTTTGCCTGCTCGATCTTGCGCTGAAGAACGAGAACGGTATTGACGCGATCGTTCGTCTGAAGACCGTGGCGCCCAATGTGGCGGTGGTGGTCGTCTCGGCCAGCGAAGAGAACAGCAGTATTTATGCGTGCATCGAGGCCGGTGCCATGAGCTTCATTTCGAAAAGTTCGCCGCCCGACGTGTTGACCAATGCGCTGCGCCGGGTGCTCGGTGGTGATATTTATTTGCCGGAGCAAATGGCTGGCGGCGCCGTCGATTCAAATCGGCCGAAGCTAAGTCTGTCTCCTCGTCAAAGCGAAGTCATGCGTGGATTGAGCCGCGGACTACCGACAAAATTGATCGCTCGCGAACTTGCACTCTCGGAGCATACGGTTCGCGAATACATCGCCGCGATTTACAAACACCTTGATGTCCACAATCGCACCGAGGCGGTGATCACGGCAGCCCGATTGGGCCTGCGAACGTGAAGAGCCACCCCGCCGCGACGAGCCACCCCACTACGACGAGCCTCCCCACATTGACGGGCCACTCCACCCCGACGGGCGGCAAGGTAGTCGACGACCAGGCCATCCAACAAGAGGCGTCGCTGGAGCTGGTGAAGCTGCATGCCAACATGCTCAAACGCATGCCGGTCATTCAGGCGTTTCTTATCTTGAGTTTTTGGTTGCTTATTTCTTCGTCCATTTCAGGAACGCAGTTTCTGGTTTGGGCCGCAGTGAGCTTTTCGGTGGAGTGCTTGCGGGCCTATTGCGGCACGCAAGCGCTAAAAATTACCGTATCCTCGCGCGCATCAACCGAACACCGACGATTCACCATTCTTGCGACGCTCGTCGGCGGCGCCATTGGTGTTTCGGCTATCCTGTTCCTGCCCGTGGTTACGGTGGAACAGCGTGCTGCGGTGGGCTTCCTGCTGACGGGTATACCGGCTGCTGGTGTCGCCGTCTCGCAGGCATCGAGATACATCATTGGCGGCTACGCGTTGGGAATACTGATTCCTGCAAGCCTTGCCTGGGGCCAGGTCTACCCCGATCAAGCCTACGGAATGTTCGGACTCGCGATTGTCTACAGCATTGTCCTGATGGCGGTCGCAGCGGACAACGAAAAGATGGTGTTCCGCTCAATCGCCATTCGCCATGAGCGTGACCGTGTAGTCCTTGAGCTCGAAAAAAGCAACGCCGAAGTACGGCAAGCCATGTCCAAGGCGGAACGGGCCGCACAAGCCCGCGCCCGTGTGCTCGCCGCGGCAAGCCATGACCTTCGTCAACCCTTGCAGGCGCTATCGGTCTATAGCGCCATTCTGGCGGCCAATCCCACACCGCAGACCCTCAAGGAAGTCGGCCATGACGTTGATCAGATCGTTCGATCGCTCGGCAGTCTTCTCGGTGGTTTGCTCGACCTGTCCAGACTATCGTCAGACTACTACGTACCCGACAAACAGGTGTGCTCGCTGGACCGGATCGTCAACGGCGTGTGCAATGAACTGCAGACACTCGCCAGCGACAAGGGCTTGAGCTTGTCTCGGCAACTGACCTCGGTCGCGTTGCGGACGGACCCGGTCGCGCTCGGCCGGATTGCGCGCAATTTGATCGAGAACGCGATCAAGTACACCGATGTCGGCGCGGTGACTGTTCGTACAACAGCCGCTCATGGCATGGCGATCCTGAAGGTCAGTGACACCGGCAAGGGTATTCCTCATTCGGAGCAAATTCGTATTTTTGAAGAGTTCTATCAAGTCGACAATCCTGGGCGAGACAGAAACCTTGGCGTCGGTTTGGGGCTGGCGATCGTTCAGCGATTGTGTGAATTGCTGAGCGCGAAGATTGAGCTTGAGTCTGTGCCCGCCCAGGGCTCCTGCTTCAGCATCTCCTTTCCGGACGTTCTTGAAACCGAGGCTCATCGGGTCCCGGTTGCGCCGATCGTTCAGGAAGGGACATTCGACGGCACCAAGGTGTTCCTGATTGACGATGAGGTGGACATCGTAAAAAGCATGAGCAAGTTACTCGCGCTCTGGGGAATGAACGTTCATACCGCCGAGTCGGCGCCTACGTTGATTCAACATTTCCTGGCAAGCGGCAAGCCAGACCTGCTGGTTGCAGATTTGCGGTTGGGCAAAGGCGAGCACGGCGCGGCGCTTGCCCAGCAGCTCCGAAGTCAATATGGTGACTTCCCGGTACTCATCATCACCGGCGAGACCGCTTCGGATGCACTGCGGGCAGCCGTCGACTTGGGATATCC
>JANORY010001175.1:0-2021 GCA_031415535.1 Burkholderiales bacterium
AACCGGGGAACCGGCAGCCTTGATCGCGCGAGCGAAGCGCGCGCCGGATCGCTGGCGCGATGGTTCGCGTTTTTCGCCCGACATTCAGAGGCTGGCCTGCGTCATCTTCGACAATCTTGACCAGGCCGGCGTCGCATGCAAGGCGACGGGCGGTCTGCGCCGCCAGTGCCGGGCCGTCTTCGAGTTCGCATGGTCGTGACTCAGCGTTTCAGCATCGATATGAATCACGATCTGCTGGCGCTCGCCGCCACTCAAGGCTTCGTAGCCGTGCTTAAGGAACGTCTCGGCGAACAACGCCAGGGCATCGGCGCGGTATTGCATGATGTTCTCGGCTCTGGTCGGTTTGTAGGGTGCAGACGTTTCTGCGGAAACGTCTGCAGTCTCGCCTGAGAAATTACCTGAAAAGTTACTGGAGGAATGAGCCGACGAATGATCCGCCCGCCAAAAGTCTTCAGTGGCTACCTCAAGCGCTTTCACCAGCACCGCACCGCATTCGGCCGGCAGTCGAGCATTAAGCACCAGCGAGTCGTCGTCGTCATAAAAGTAGCGGACCGAGCGCGTGGCGAACTGCTGCGCCTCACGGCTTAACTCGGCGGCGTCTCGAGCACGACGGTACTGCCGAACCAGCTTCTCGACGTGGCTGGCGGTGCCATGCAGGGCGATCATCAGCAACGTATCTTCAGTCTCAGGCGTAGCCACACGCGTCAATGCGCGCACCTTGGAGTAGCTGAGCGCCCCGCTTGCCATGGACGCCGAGATCAGCGGCAATTGCTCGAGCGCACGCGCCACACGCACTTTCTCGCGCGCAGCACCTCGGTCCAGGCCACACTTCCAGCTCAGCCAGTGAGCACAGGACTGCGTTGCGCCGTCGCCCCAGCCGTCGCGGCGATCGAACTCGGCGATCAACATGAGCCAGCGATGATTGGCCGCGTTCAGGTGACCGGCCAACTCGGTGATTTGCGCTTCAAGTTCGGCGATTGACAAGGTGACAGATGCGGAGTCAAAGCTGCCTATAACCGTTGCGGACTCGACGGGGAACCGCATAACATTCGGAGAGATTATTGCAGCCGAGTTTAGTTCGATAATAGGGCACCCAATAACTGGTTTTATGTACAGTATTGTACCTCGTAGTCTGCGCAAATTCAAATAAAAAACTCAATATTCTCCGCATGATGGTTGGGCACTCATCTGTTAAATCTAATTCATAAAAAGATGTCAGAAAAAGATGTAGTAGCCGGCCAATTTATAGCGTTAGACATTAGGAATCAAAGCGAACGAACCCAATGCAATATCGATGTAGCAACGATTTACACTTCAATAGGAAAAGGCCGCCCTCAATCTAATCCTCAGATCGCTTGAATGCCCTCATGTCGTGACGTTGAACGGGATACGACGAACCGATGATGTCAATCTTCGGGATCTACTTCATTCCACTTTTGTAATCAATTGCTCATTGCTGTTCATATCGAATCTTTCGCGTCAATCGTGACTTTTTATCCAACGCTCTCCTTTAACGACTCTTTTCTTCAAGCTAGTCGAGATCACGATCCGCCACGAGTCCTAAGGCAACAGGCTCCACAACAAACCGTCATCGTTGACAGTGGCATCGATCGAATGATTACCAGATCAAACTGTAAAAACCTTCAGACAATGTGACCCGCCGTACGCCCACCGGAACTAAGTCACAGCACGCTAACGGTCGTGCACCAACAATCCCGGAACTTTAATTCGACGCCGTTCGTGCCAACACGACGAGCTGCGGCCCGGGATATCCAATGGCAAGTTACAAAACTGCGCTGGCAGCGCTGACCGTGATTACGTTAAGCGCCTGCGGCAGCGCCGATACCGACAACGCCAACTCGAACGGCGCAGGCGGATCGGACATTAACCTTAATACAGCGAACTCGACGAGTACCGGCAACGCATCGTTTTCGCCTGCGGACACCAGCACCAAAGCAATCGCAACCCCCGCCCAATCAAGCTGGTCCGCCGTCCGGCCGCTGCCACTGGTTCCGGCCTCG
>JANORY010001176.1:0-1113 GCA_031415535.1 Burkholderiales bacterium
CGGATGCGCGGCCAGCGCGGCACCGGCTTCGGCTCCAAGGCCGGTGACGATATTGAGCGCACCCGCGGGCAGGCCGCAGGCCGCCGCCAGCTCGGCGACCTTCAGCAACGATAGGCAGGCATCTTCGGCCGGCTTGACGACCGCAGCATTGCCGGCAGCCAGAGATGCACCCACCGAGCGACCGAAAATCTGCATCGGATAGTTCCACGGGATGATGTGTCCGGTCACCCCATGCGGCTCGCGGATGGTCATCACGGTGTAGCCGTTTTGATATGGCAGGGTCTGGCCGTGCAGTTTGTCGGCCGCACCGGCGTAATACTCGAAATACCGGGCCAATGCCGCGACGTCGGCGCGTGCCTGGCGCAGCGGTTTGCCGGTGTCCTGCGACTCAATCGCGGCCAACTCATCGGCACATTCCAGTACCCGCGTTGACCACTTGACCAGCAAACGAGCACGCTCAAGCGCGCTGAATTTTCCCCACGGACCGTCGAACGCAGTTCGCGAGGAAACCACCGCGCGGTCGATTTCCAGACGCGCGGCGCGCGGAATCTCGGCAAACATCTGACCGTTCGAGGGATCAACCATCGGGATGGTTTCGCCGCTCACTGAGTCAATTGTGTGGTTATCAACAAACATGCGCACGTTACGGCGAGCAAGAGTTTCGATTTGCATGAGGGCAGTCTTAAAGAGTTAGGCAGGCATAGATTAAGCTGACCGGCGCATTATGCCTCGGCTTAAAATCGGATCAGTGACGGCATTGTGAATCATGCTGCGCGTGAATAACCCTACTACTTAAAGGCTGAATTATGAATCTGGATCGAGTTGACTCGGGGCGCGACATTCCGAATGAATTTAACGTCATCATCGAGATCCCGATGCATTCTGACCCGATCAAATACGAGGTCGACAAGGCGACCGGTGCGCTGTTCGTTGACCGCTTCATGTCGACCGCCATGCGTTACCCGTGCAACTACGGCTATGTCCCGCGCACCATTGCCGGAGATGGCGATCCGGTCGATGTCCTGGTGGTAGCTCCCTTTGCGGTCACCACGGGTGCGGTCATCCGCTGCCGAACGATCGGCGTGCTGCAAATGCAAGACGAAGCGGGTTCTG
>JANORY010001177.1:0-2931 GCA_031415535.1 Burkholderiales bacterium
GATCAGCCGCCAGCGCGGCCTGGGCCTCGGCGATTGCTTCTACGCGCTGATAGGTAAATTCATACATGGTGATTGGCTCTCAAAGCAGCCCGGATGCGGGATAATCAAACTGGAACAGAGGGGGATGACTCATTATCAACGCATTCCACTCCGGACGCAGGGCGACAGCATCCCCGTCAGTTTTAAAAATGAGGAAAGAATGAACGCACGTACCGACCTGCCTGAGAACGCACCTAAGGACCCAAGCCAGTCCGAAGCCCCTTTGAGTATTGATGTGATCTCGGACGTCGTTTGTCCGTGGTGCTTCATTGGCAAACGCCAACTCGAGCAGGCCGTCAGCCAGTGGCACAATGCTCATCCGGAGGCACCGGCGCCGGTAATTAACTGGCTGCCCTTTCAGTTGAATCCGGACATGCCGATTGAAGGTATCGAGCGCGAAGACTATTTGCGCCGCAAATTCGGCAACGCCGATAGCGGCAAAATCTACGCCAATGTCCAGCGTGCCGCCCGTGAAGTCGGACTGGATTTGAACATCGCGGGCATTAAGCGGCAACCGAGCACACTGCGCGCCCACGCACTGATGAAACAAGCGGCCGAGCAGGGCATGCAGGGCAGCATGGCGGAAGCCCTATTCAGCGCCTATTTTATCGACGGTCGCGATCTGACCCAAGCCGATGAATTACGCTCGATCGCCAACGCGGCCGGCTTGGACGCCGAGCGCATCAGCCAGGCTCTCGACAACGAACTCGAGCATGCAGCGATTGCCGAGTCCGATTTGCAGGCGCGCGAAAACGGCATCAGCGGTGTGCCGTTCTTTATTTTGAATGGTCTGGTAGCGGTCAACGGTGCAGCCGGTGCCGATCATTTGCTGCTGGCCATGGAAAAAGCGCAGCAAAAGCGCGCATCCAGTGCTGCCTGACGACGCCTTTAGTGTGAACAGGCCTAGTTCAAACTCACCCCAATAAGCCGCCCAACGCCGAAGGTCAGCGCCGCCGCAATCGCACCAAACAGCAATTGGCGCGTGGCGGAAAACCACATACCGCGGCCGGTATACAGCGCGGTTGCCGCACCGCTGAGCAGCAGGGCAACGCTCGCACTGATGCCAATCCAGATCAACACCGATTGATCCGCAACAAAGAAAAATGGCAGGATCGGGCACAGCGCACCGAGCGAGAATAGAACAAAAGAAACCACTGCCGCCGTCCACGGACTGCCGCCCAGGTCGTTCGGATTGATGCCCAGCTCTTCGCGGATCAGGGTATCCAGCGCGACCTTCGGGTTTTTCATGATTTCATTGGCTACTACCTGCGACTGCGCCTTGGACAGCCCCTTGGCCTGGTAGATCAAGGCCAATTCCTTGAGTTCAGACGCAGGAGAGCTGGCCAACTCTTCCGCCTCACGCGCAATCTGGCGTTGCGCACTTTCGCGTGCATTGGCCACCGATAGCCATTCGCCCAGAGCCATTGAGGCAGCCCCTGCAATCAGGCCGGCCAGGCCGGTCAGGAGCGCCGTTCGATGACCGGCACCCGCACCAACCATGCCGACGATCAGACAGAAGTTTGAAACCAGTCCGTCATTAACGCCCAGTACGGCCGCGCGCAAGCTATTGCCGCCCAGCGCTCGATGCGAAGGCTCTCTTGAAACAACCGCCTCCTGGAGCCGTTTGGCATGGCCGCCCTCTTCTGCCGCAAGACCGGCGGCCTGCGCATCGGCCTGCTGCGCATATCGGTTGCCACCGGCAGTCTCGGCGGCCGCGAGCGTTGGCAGCACAAATGCAGGACCCAATCGACGGGCCAGAACGATCAATATGCGCGAGCGCAGAGACGGCTTGAAGTTGACCATTGGCACGCCACTGTTTAGTAAGCGCTCGCGCCAAAAATTCGCGTGCCGGCGCTCGGCCTCCGCCAATTCCGAGAACAGATGGCGACGCGACTCGTCGCTTTCCATTTCGGCGAGCGCCTGATAAAGCGCCATGCCATTCAACTCTTCGTTAAGGTTGTCCTGCCAACGCGCGATATCGTTTGTTTGCATTGAACCAGTTTAACCAGTATCAAAAGCTGGCCTGCACTGATACCCGAAAGGTTCTTGGCGGAGCCGGAAACAGGTAGGTGCCGCCCCAGTATTGCGTCGGCGCGTCGCGCCAGTAGCGCTTGTCTGTGACATTATCAATACCGGCCCGCCAGGTTAGCTGGGTGGTACCGAGTTTTTGTCGATAAGCAACGAAGCTGTCCCACTGCCAGAAGGAAGGCAGCTCAACCGAGTTGTCGCGGGTGACCGCTTTTTTGTCACTGTAGAAGATGCGGTTGGTCCAGACGAGTCCGCTCAGGTGTGGCACCTGCCAGCTTGCCGCCACGCTGGCCGTGACCGGCGCTACGTTCGGCGTGCGTTTGCCCTGCAGGCTGTCATCAACCGTGCGCTGCGCCTTGGTGTCGATCAACAGGGCCTGCGCGTTGATACTCCAGTCACGCGACACCGACCCGACCCAACCGAGTTCGACACCCTGATGTTGTATTTCACGACCTCCGGCCACGCGCAGGGATCGGCCATCGCTTTGAATTACATCATCACTAAACGGCTTGTTGATCTGAAAAATCGCAATATGAGCGAGACCGCCACCGGCCAGGGTTTGCTTGAACCCAATTTCTTTCTGGGTGCTACGCAACGCCGGCAACACCGAGCCCGAGTTGCTAAACAGGGTCGGCCGATTCGGTACCACTTCGCTCTCTACGCCACTGCCGGCCGACAGATACGCATAACCACCTGCCCAGGGTTTGTAGCCCAGCGCGCCCCAAGGGGTCGTGAAGCTCTGCTCGTAACGCGTCGCTCGGCTGCCATTGGTTCGCTCGCTGGCGCGATCAAGCCGGCTGTGCCGCAGACCCAGCCAAAGCGACCATGTGTCATCGAAGCGGATCGCGTACAGCGCGCGCTGCA
>JANORY010001178.1:0-6392 GCA_031415535.1 Burkholderiales bacterium
CGAATGCCGAGAGTGTGGGCGAATCCCCCCAATCCAAGGTTAGAATGCACCGCAACATTAAACCCTCAGATAAAACCTCAGCCCTGACCCTTGGCGATCAAACTCACGCCCACACAAATAAAAGCAATACCCGCCCAACCCGTTAACGCGAGCGATTCACCGAGCCAGTATCTGGCGATCAGCGCATTCAATACATAACCGATTGACAGCATTGGATAAGCAATAGTCACCGGCACTTTGGTCAATGCGACGATCCATACAATCAGGCTGATCCCATAAAAGCTGAACCCCAACCAATACGGCCATTGTGACAAGACCGCCAGCGAACTTTCCAGAATTGGCCGCCCTGCAAACGGCTCTGGCCCCAGTTTATTGGCACCTAATTTCAGCAACAGTTGCGCCAGGGCATTCAGAATGACGCCGATTAGAATAAGTGCAAAACTGACAATACTCAAAATTTCTCCCGAACTAATCGCGAAGACTATCAATTCATGAGCACACATGCAAAAACCGGCATGGCCGCCCTGACGGTAACGGTGCTGGGCGTCGTGTTTGGCGATATTGGTACCAGCCCCTTGTATGCGTTCAAAGAGGCTTTTGGCGGTAAACACGGGCTGCCCTTGCAAGCCGATTACGTGTTTGCGGTGTTGTCGATGATGTTCTGGACCGTCATGCTGGTGGTGTCGCTCAAGTACGTGCTGATCATGTTGCGTTTTGATAATCAGGGCGAAGGGGGGGTGCTGGCACTGGTTTCAATTGTTTCGCACGGGGTTCGAGAACGGCCGTTGTTGTTGGGTCTGGTGACTATTCTGGGTGCCTTTTCGGTGTCGCTTTTTTATGGCGACGCGGTGATCACACCGGCTATTTCGGTGCTCTCGGCGGTCGAGGGCATTGCGGTCGCGGCACCAACGCTTAGCCACTTTATTGTGCCGATTTCGCTGGTGATCTTATTGGGTCTTTTTATGATGCAGCGACACGGCACCGCTGCAGTCGGCGCTTTGTTCGGCCCGATCATGATTCTCTGGTTCCTGACGTTGGCGGTGCTGGGCATCCTGAGTATCTGGCAGTATCCGCTGATCCTGCAGGCGCTCGATCCCCGATTCGCGCTTGGTTTTGCGATGCAATCGCCGGGCCTGGCGTTTCTGGCGCTCGGCGCTGTCTTTCTGTGCATGACCGGCGCTGAGGCCCTGTATGCCGACATGGGCCACTTCGGTTTGAAACCGATCCGCTTGGCCTGGTTCAGTTTTGTCTTGCCTTCTTTGATGATCAATTATTTCGGTCAGGGCGCGCTGGTGTTGCGCAATCCGGCTGCCATCACGAATCCGTTTTATCTACTGGCACCCGATAACTTGCTGGTCCCCCTGGTGATTCTGTCGACCTTGGCAACTGTGGTTGCTTCGCAGGCGACTATTTCGGGTGCGTTCTCGGCCACCCAACAGGCGTCACGCCTGAATTTCTTGCCGCGTATGCGGGTCACACACACCTCAGATGCTTCCTCGGGTCAGATCTATATCCCCTTGGTGAACTGGATTTTGTTGGTGCTGGTAATCATTCTGGTCCTGACCTTTCGAAGTTCTGCGAATCTGGCCTCCGCTTACGGCATCGCGGTGGCTGGCGACCTATTTCTGACCAGCATTATCATGATGATTGGCTTACCGTTCTTGATCAGCAAACACCGCGCCTGGCTGTGGCCGGCCTTTATCGTTTTTGCAGTGCTTGAGCTGCTTTTTTTCGTGGCGAACGCCGCAAAGTTCCTCGATGGCGGCTGGTTTCCATTGGTGCTCGCCTCAGTCATGTTCACGGTGCTGACCACCTGGCGGGTCGGCATCGAGATCATGCGCGCCCGCAAGGGTACCGATGTGCGCAAGGTCGACGACGGCCTCGAACTCGATCTGACCGGAATTCCGCGAGTACCCGGCACGGCGATTTTCTTCTCGTCGACTCGAAACGGTTGCCCGAGCGCATTTCTGCATAACCTGAAACACAATAAGATCGTGCACGAAACGACGATCTTCCTGACCGTCGAGTTTGACGATGCGCCACGCATTGCCGAGGCTGAACGGGTTGAACTGGTGCGCGGTAAAAACGGCCTGATACGGGTGGTCTCGCATTTTGGCTTCCGGGAAGATCCACGGATTGCCGAGGTCCTGCGGCAAATGTCGCGCAAGGGCTTGGCTGTTGATCTGGAAGAGACTTCGTTCTTCACCAGCAAACCGACCATCGTGTCGGTCAGTCGTCGCGGAATGTTCGGGTGGCGACGCAGCCTGTTCGGCTGGATGATGCAGAACAGCCCCAGTGTTGCAAACTATTTTGGATTACCGCCGAACCGGGTTATTGAGTTGGGCGCACAAGTTGGGATTTGAATCGAACTGATGGCCACCCGAAAGAGCGACTATAGCGAAGCATCGATCAAGGTACTGAAGGGTTTGGAGCCGGTGCGCCAGCGCCCGGGCATGTACACCCGTACCGACAGTCCGATGCATATTATTCAGGAAGTGATCGACAACGCGGCCGATGAAGCACTGGCCGGTTTCTGCCACGAAATTCAGGTCTGTCTGCATGCCGACGGCAGCATATCGGTGGAAGACGATGGCCGTGGCATTCCGGTTGGCTTGCATCCGGAAGAGCAAGCACCGGTCGTCGAAATTGTCTTCACGCGGCTGCACGCCGGCGGCAAATTTGATAAGCAGGATGCGGGTGCCTACAGTTTCTCCGGCGGCTTGCATGGCGTTGGTGTATCGGTAACCAATGCCTTATCGAAGCGCCTCGAAGTACGCGTCTGGCGCGAGGGTGCGGCGCATGACATTGTGTTCAGCGGTGGTGAAGTAACTACCCCGTTGCGCGCGGGTCCGCCGGCCAAGGGTGAACGCAAGAGCGGAACCCGAGTTCGCTGTTGGCCTGATCCAAAATACTTCGACACCTTAAATTTGTCGATGGCCGATTTTGTGCAACTGTTACGGGCCAAAGCAGTACTCTTGGCGGGCCTTAAGGTCACGCTGATCGACCAACGTTCGGAGGGCAAGGAGTCGACGTCGCAAAGTTGGCAGTACGCCGAAGGCTTGCGTGGTTATTTGAGCGAGGCGCTGGCCAGAAGTAATTCGTCCGAACCTTTGATACCCTTGCTCGAAGGCAGCCAGTTCGTGTCGGCCGGTCACGAAACCTTCGCGGCGGGTGAGGGTGCGCAGTGGGTATTGGCCTGGACCGAAGACGGCGCAGCGGTCCGCGAATCTTATGTCAATCTAATTCCGACTTCGGCCGGTGGTACCCATGAGTCCGGTTTGCGTGAAGGCATGTTCGCTGCAATCAAGGGATTTGTCGAGCTGCAGAATCTGTTGCCGAAGGGCGTCAAGTTATTGCCAGAGGATGTGTTCGCGCGGGCCAGTTTTGTATTGTCCGCGAAGGTGCTCGACCCGCAGTTTCAAGGGCAAATCAAGGAACGCTTGAATTCGCGCGACGCCGTGCGTCTGGTCGGCTCATTGGTCAAGCCAGAGCTGGAGTTGTGGCTGAACCAGCATGTTGATCAGGGCCGCAAGCTGGCCGATCTGGTGATTCGGCAAGCGCAGGCGCGCAGCCGTGCCGCGCAGAAGGTCGAGAAAAGGAAGGGCTCTGGCGTAGCCGTGTTGCCGGGCAAGCTGACCGATTGTGAATCGACCGACCTGGGTCGCAATGAATTGTTTCTGGTCGAAGGCGATTCCGCCGGTGGCTCGGCGAAGATGGGGCGCGACAAGGGCTTTCAGGCGATCTTGCCGCTGCGCGGTAAGGTGCTCAATACCTGGGAGACCGAGCGCGACCGGATCTTTGCGAACAACGAGGTGCATGATATTGCGGTTGCCATCGGGGTGGATGCGCATGGTGCCAACGACCAACCTGATTTGTCGAATCTGCGCTATGGCAAGATTTGTATCCTGTCCGATGCCGATGTTGACGGCTCGCACATTCAGGTGCTGTTGCTGACCTTGTTCTTCAAGCATTTCCCGACGCTGATATCGCATGGCAATATTTTTATCGCGCGACCGCCGCTCTATCGAATTGATGTTCCGGCGCAAGGCAAGCGGCCCTTGCGCAAGCTCTACTGCCTCGATCAGGGTGAGCTTAAACACGCCGAAGACAAGCTACGCAAAGACGGTCTCAAAGAGGGCGTCTGGAGTATTTCGCGCTTCAAGGGCCTGGGTGAAATGAATGCCGAGCAACTGTGGGAAACCACCATGAATCCGGACACGCGACGGCTGATGCCGGTGTCCTACGGCGTACTGGATCGCGCGCAAACCACCGCGCGATTTACGATGCTGATGGGTAAGGGTGAGGCGGCTGCGCGGCGCGCATGGCTTGAGCTACGCGGCAACGAAGCCGATGTTGATGTCTGATAAACAGTGTGTGATGCGCAATGTCCGATACGCAATGCCTGAAGTCCGATGATTGAACCCGATCTATTTTCCACGCCAGAACCGAGCGACACAGCGAATCTGGCCGACTATGCCGAACGTGCCTATCTCGACTATGCCATCTCGGTAGTCAAGGGTCGAGCATTGCCCGATTTGTGCGATGGCCAAAAGCCGGTGCAGCGCCGGATTCTCTTTTCGATGAACGAGATGGGCCTCGGGCCGACCGCCAAACCCGTCAAATCGGCGCGGGTGGTCGGTGATGTTCTGGGCAAGTTTCACCCGCATGGTGACGTTGCCGCCTACGATGCTCTGGTTCGGATGGCGCAGAGCTTTACGCTGCGTTACCCGCTGATCGACGGACAGGGCAATTTCGGTTCGCGTGATGGCGACGGCGCGGCTGCGATGCGCTACACCGAAGCTCGTCTGACGCCGTTTGCCCGCATCTTGATGGATGAGCTTGATCAGGGTACTGTCGATTTCATTCCAAACTACGACGGCTCTACCGATGAACCGAGGCAGTTACCGGCGCGGCTCCCAATCGTATTGCTGAACGGTGCTTCGGGTATTGCAGTCGGTCTGGCGACTGAGATTCCGCCGCATAATTTGCGCGAGGTCGCGGCCGCCACGGTTGCCCTGATTCGTAACCCACAAGCCAGCCTGGTTGAGCTCATGCAGCATTTGCCCGGGCCGGATTTTCCAGGCGGCGGGCAGATTACTTCGTCTGGCGACGAGTTGCATGAGATTTACGCCTCCGGTCGCGGTTCAATCAAGATGCGTGCCCGCCATATCATCGAGGAAATGGCGCGCGCCCAGTGGCAACTGGTCGTGACCGAGCTGCCGCACGGCGTGTCGGCGCAGAAGGTGCTCGAAGAGATCGAGGAGATCTCGAATCCGAAGATCAAATTAGGTAAAAAATCGCTGACGCCAGAACAGTTGCAGCTCAAGCAAACCCTGCTGGCGGTGCTGGACACGGTACGCGACGAAGCTGGCAAGGACGCAGCGGTGCGCTTGGTTTTCGAGCCGAAAACCTCGCGAATCGACCAGACCGAAATGCTCAATATCCTGCTGGCGAACACCAGCCTCGAGTCTAGCGTATCGGCCAATCTGGTCATGGTCGGGCCTGACGGACGACCGAAGCAGAAACGCCTGCTGGAGATTCTCAGCGAATGGATTGCGTTTCGCCTGCTCACGGTAACGCGTCGCACGCAACATCGACTCGACAAGGTCAATGATCGGATTCACATTCTTGAGGGTCGGCGCACGATCCTCTTGCATATCGACGAGGTGATTCGAATCATCCGCGCGTCGGACGAGCCGAAGCCAGCGTTGATCGCGGCGTTTAAGCTCAGTGATCGTCAGGCTGAAGACATCCTCGAGATTCGGCTGCGCCAGCTCGCCCGACTGGAGACGATCAAGATTGAACAGGAACTCGCGCAACTGTCGCGCGAGAAAACCGATCTGGAAAGTTTGTTAGGTAATCCGCAGGCCATGCGCAAGCAGGTCGTCAAGGAGATCGAGGCTGACGCCAAGTTATACGGCGATGCGCGTCGCAGCTTGATTCAGGCGGCGCAGCGTGCCGTGGTCGAAGTGCGGATCGTTGAAGAACCGGTCACTGTAATTGTTTCCGAACGTGGCTGGGTGCGGGCGCGGCAAGGCCACGGTCATGACTGGAGTCAGCTTGGTTTTAAGGCTAGCGACGCGTTTTACGGTGCCTTTGAGGTCCAGACCACCGACCATTTGTTCGCGGTCGCCAGCAATGGCAAGGTCTACAGCGTTGCCGTTTCGCAATTACCCTCAGCGCGCGGCGACGGTAACCCGATCTCGAGCTTCATTGAGCTTGAGCCCGGTGCGCAGGTTCTGCATCCGTTTGCGGCACCGTTATCGGCCGGCGTTCTGTTTGCAACGCGCCACGGCAATGGCTTTATGTGTCAGGCTGCCGATCTGATTGGACGGACTCGCCAGGGCAAGGCGTTGATCACGCTCGACGAAGGTGACGAGCCGCTACGTCCC
>JANORY010001179.1:0-2198 GCA_031415535.1 Burkholderiales bacterium
GAGGGCGGCGTCATTACGATGGAGTTCCCGCACCTGATGACCTTGATGGATCAGTGCCAGTTCGACACGATTTATCACGAGCATTTTTCCTATTATTCGCTCGGTACCGCATTGCGGGTCTTCAAGGCGCACGGGCTGGTGATCTTTGACGTTGAAGAGATACCGACACATGGCGGTTCCTTGCGTATTTATGCGACCCATGCCTCCGAGTTGCATCATGCGGCAACGGCGCGACTGACCATTTTGTTGGCCAAGGAGCAAAAGGCTGGCTTCGACGATCTGGCGATCTATCAGTCGTTTGCCCAATCGGTCGTTGAAACCAAGCGCAATATTCTCGAATTCCTGATTGGTGCCCGCAAAGCCGGCAAGAAGGTGGTCGGCTACGGCGCGCCCGGCAAGGGCAATACGCTGTTGAATTATTGCGGTATCCGCGCCGATTTCATCGAATTTACGGTCGACCGAAATCCGTACAAGCAGGGCAAGTTCACACCCGGCAGCCGGATTCCAATTCTGCCGCCGGAAGCAATCCGGCAGGCCAAGCCGGACTACCTGTTTATTTTGCCGTGGAATCTGAAAGATGAAATCATCAGCCAAACTGGCTACATCCGAGAGTGGGGCGGCCGATGGGTTGTGCCGATACCTTCGGTCGCTGTGATTGTTTGACGCGTCGCTAGCCGCTGTGAGGTGCCTATGAAAGTTGTGCTTTTTTGCGGTGGGCTCGGCACACGTTTGCGCGAGCACTCCGAGACTATTCCGAAACCCCTGGTGCAGATTGGCTATCGGCCGATTCTCTGGCACTTGATGCGCTACTACGCGCATTTCGGACACAAAGACTTTATTTTATGTCTCGGTTATCGCGGTGATCTGATCAAAAATTATTTTTTGACCTACGACGAATGTCTGTCTAATGATTTTGTGTTTGCCGAAGGCGGTCGAAAAGTCACGCCGATGAAAAGCGATATCGACGATTGGCGAATCACCTTCGTCGATACCGGATTAAGCTCGAATATTGGCGAGCGCTTGAATGCGGTCAAACCCTTGCTCAAAGGCGAAGACGCCTTTCTGGCCAACTATGCTGACGGACTCAGCTCCTTACCGTTGAATGACTATATTCGTTCAGTACAGGCCCAGGATGTGGTTGCCGGGATGGTGGCGGTTCGTACCCAGCACAGCTTTCATGCGATCAAGACTCAGGCCGACGGCATGGTGCAATCCATTGCTGAGCTGAGCGCTGAAAACATCTGGATCAATGGCGGCTTTTTCTACTTGCGCAAGACCATTTTCGATTACCTGAATGCCGGCGAGGAACTGGTTGAGCAGCCGTTCCAGCGACTGGTCGCGCAGCAGAAATTGTTTGCGCATGTCCACCATGGATATTGGGCGGCAATGGATACGCTGAAGGACAAGATGGGCTTTGATAGCCTGTACGCTCGCGGTGCGGCACCGTGGGAAATTTGGAAGGCAAGCAACGCCGCCGCGTGATAGGCTCGGGTTCCACACCTATCTTGTGTTGCGTTGACACGCCCCGGTCGCTTCATGGTCCAGTTGTTTCGCGCGCACCGCTCGCATTGGCGGCGCATCGGGTTCCTCGCAGGCTTAATAGTCCTGGCCTCCGGCTATTGGGTGCTCGGCAATTACGGCGCGATTGCGACCGGATTCTTCGCCAAGAATCTGTGCTCGGGCGTGTTCGTGGCCGGCCGATCCGCGCCGCAGGTGGTCGAAAACGACATCCTGGTCTATTCGCCCAAAGCCTTGTTCGCCGCGATTCGCTGGTCAATTGATAGCCAGTCGCAAACCGTCACTACCCACTTACCGTTAGGCCTGGGTCGCTCGATGGCAAAGTTTCGTTCAGTTGGCGGCTGTGCGCTGGTGGCGTCGGCCGAATCTGCCGAGCATGCCAGTTCGCCGTCAAGGACAGCAACTGAAAACTTCGGACCTGCCGTGTTGCCCTCTGATGCCGATCAGTTATGGCCGCAGGGGCAGCAGGTTGATAGCCGCCACCTGACCGATGCGGTCCGCGAAAAACTCGCCCGCGCATTGGCCAATGGCTTCGCGGAAGCTGGCGAAAGCGCCTTGCGTCGCACCCGTGCGATCGTGGTCGTTCACAAGGGGCGCATCGTTGCCGAGCGTTATGCCGAGGGCTTTGGGCCACACACCCGTTTAGCCGGGTGGTCGATGGCCAAGAGTGTTACGTCGGC
>JANORY010001180.1:0-2766 GCA_031415535.1 Burkholderiales bacterium
CATCGGCAATTTGCTCAAGTCGGCCCTTCAACACTGCTAGCAGAATCGGGTCGAGCGCGGCTGAAGTATTGACCGCTTCATTCATGGTTTCAAACCCGTTCGAGACCGAGATTTCAAGTACGGCAACAGCCCGCCGGCGGCAACATAGTCCAGCAGGAAGCTCGGTATCGGCTCGCAATCGATGACTTCGTTATCGGCCTGAATACGCCCTGCGGCCGCATCAATTTGAATCACCTGACGGCCCAGTAGTCGCTGCGGCTCGTGAGTCTGCAGCAATAGCAAACCGAGATTGAACGCGTTACGATAAAAAAGCCCGGCAAACGAGCGTGCCACTACCACTTGAATACCGTGATGAACCAGCGCGGCAGCGGCTTGTTCACGGGACGATCCACAACCGAAGTTCACACCGGCAATCAAGTAATCGCCGGCGCTCGCCGATCGTGCAAATTCGGGCAAACTCAGCTCCAGGCAATGAGCGGCAATGACCTCGATGCCGAATTTCATGTACTGACCGGGCGCCAGTTGATCGGTATCAACATCATCGCCCACTTCCCAGACCCGGACCGCTGACTGATCCACACCCGAGGGCGTGCCGACTAAGGCGGGCGTGCTCAAGCGGCTGACTCCAGCAATGTCCTCGGGTCACAAATACGACCGGCCACGGCACTCGCCGCGACGGTGTAAGGCGAGGCCAGGAACACCTGGCTGCTGGCATCGCCCATGCGCCCCTTGAAATTGCGCGCTGTGCTCGAGAGCATAACCTGACCGGCTTCGAGTCGGCCTTCGCCATAACCGGCACAGATGCCACAGGCGTTGGGCAAAAGCTTGGCACCAGCCGACAGCAACACGTCGAGCAGGCCTTCTTCTTGGGCGCGCTTTTGATCCAAGGCACTGGCTGGTGCAAGCCGAAACTCGACCGATGCTGCCACTTTACGGCCGCGCAGCACTCGCGCCGCCATGCGCAAGTCGTCGAGTTTTGCGCCGGTACAGGCACCAAGATAGGCGATGTCGATCCGGGTGCCGGCATACTCCGCAACCGGTCGGCTGTTGGCTGGCGAGTCGGGCGCGGCCACCATGGGTGAGAGCATCGAAGCATCGAATTGATGATGCTCGGAAACAGCGGCGTCAGGGTCGGTACGCCAGTGCTGCCAGGATGCGGGCAACTGTGTCGCGCCAGCGCGCGCTTGCGGCGACGAATTCGCTTCGGCATCAGCATCGGCATCGGCATCGGCGGGGTGCGGTGCAAACTTGCCGGTGCTCAAGAGGTATTGATAAAGCACCACATCCGGTTCGATCAAGGCGGTTTGCGCGCCCAGTTCGGCCGACATATTGGTCATGGTCATGCGCTCTTGCAGCGACAATGCGCGAATCGTCGAACCGCAGAACTCGACCGCCTGATAATCCGCTCCGGCCAGGCCGAAGCGGCCAATCAGCATCAGCATGATGTCCTTGGCCGCGACTCCGATCGGCAAGGTACCGTCAAACTGCAAACGAATGGTGCGCGGCACCCTCAGCCATATCTGGCCGCTAACCAACACGCCGAGCATTTCGGTCGCACCGATCCCGAACATGTACGTGCCGAATGCACCACCGGTGGGCGAATGCGAATCGCCGCCCACGCAAAACATGCCTGGCAACAGGTAAGCGTTCTGCGGCAACACCACGTGGCAAATTCCCTCACCGTCATGGAAGCGGGCAATGCCCTGCTCCTTGACCCAATCACGCGTAATTTGAATGATCCGGCGCGACTCGTCATCGCGCGCTGGTACGTAGTGATCCGTGACCACGACCACCCGTTCAACATCCCAGATGCGGGCACCCAGCTCGGCCAACATCGGCTTGAGTCGTCGCGGACCGCTTGAGTCGTGAAACATCGCCAGATCGACCTGGCAAGTGACGATTTCGCCCGGACTGACCGAGCTTCGGCCGCACGCACGCGCAATAATTTTTTCGGCCAAAGTTGCCGACATCGAAGCATCCGTCAGAAGACTAGCGGGTAGTGACGGGGGAGATTATGGACCGGAACGCAGACGCGGGCCGCACAGCGCTACCAGGAAGGTGTCCGGGTTAGCGCATCATCCATTTCCAAAGGGCCAGCAAACCG
Source organism: Burkholderiales bacterium (assembly GCA_031415535.1). Taxonomy (GTDB): domain Bacteria; phylum Pseudomonadota; class Gammaproteobacteria; order Burkholderiales; family Burkholderiaceae_E; genus JANLTP01. The sequence continues at coordinate 2,105 of JANORY010001180.1, forward strand.
AGGATGGTAGCGAGCGAGCCGATCAGGCGCACGAACTTATCGAGATCCTCGTCATTGCGTTTGGCCTTTCGGCTGTAAAAGCCATCGTCACAAGCCGACTGGCCGTAGATCCGATCCGGAACGTGCTTCATGTCTCGCTGACCCCGGTTATTCTTATGCTCATATTGTTGCCGCAGTTTGAAAAATGTGGCAATGCAATGAGCGATGAAAACAACGCTTGCGATCCGATTCTGCGAAGGCGCGCGAGCACTGTGGATAATTGACCACAGCGGCGGTGTCCGCCAACCCATTCGAGGTCAATTTTGGGTGGCTCGTCATTTTGGGGTAACGTTGACTTCATTGGCCGGTTCACGCACTATCGGCAGTCAACTGTCTACGAAAAACCTGCGATGCTTGCTCGACTACCACACGCCCTGCGCGGCGCACTGACTGCCATCACTTTGTGCTTGAGCACGGTGATGCTCACGTTGGCGATGATTCCGCCAGCACTGATTAAACTGCTGATCCCGATCGACATCGTGCGACGCACCTGCGACCGTATCCTGAATGCGCTCGCCTCAGCTTGGGTGGCGATCAACAATGCCTGGATCGTGGCGGTCCGCGACGCGCGCTGGGACGTTCAAGGCGTTGACGAACTGCATGCGCGCGGCTGGTACCTGGTG
>JANORY010001181.1:0-1272 GCA_031415535.1 Burkholderiales bacterium
CAAAAGCCGAACCATCGAACGGCGGCTTCGAAAGATTGAGTCCTTGCCGGAGCCGCCCGGCCAGGGGCTGCTTGATGATGAGCCGGAACGGGATGAATCGGGCTGATTTTGCGGCATTAGCGCCGGGCGCGACGTTTCATATTGTGGAATTTTGATTCCTTGTGGTGAAATCAGAAGTGTGCGCTGCCGCATATTGATTTTCCATTGTGGAATGACTTTTTCCGTAATGTGAAATTAAGCGATTAACTCATTGTTTTTGTGTAAGAAAAAACTAGAGGAACTATTTCACAGTCGCTGTTGCTGCGCAGCATGGCGGAGGATAAGCTTGATGCACTAAGGATTCCATTTCCCCCACCTCGGAGATCTGCATGTCATCACGCGAACTTGAAGCACAGAAACTACAAAAAGAATGGTCCGAAAGCCCGCGCTGGCGCGGCATCAAGCGCAGCTACGGCGCTGAGGACGTAGTTAAGCTGCGCGGCTCCGTGAATGTCGAACACACCCTGGCTAAACGCGGCGCTGAAAAACTCTGGCGTCTGATCAATGACGAGCCGTTTGTGAACTCCCTGGGCGCACTCACCGGCAATCAGGCCATGCAACAGGTCAAGGCGGGTCTGAAGGCGATTTATCTGTCGGGCTGGCAGGTTGCCGGCGATGCCAATTTGTCCGGCGAAATGTATCCGGACCAATCGCTGTATCCCGCCAATTCGGTGCCGTCGGTCGTTAAGCGCATCAATAACACGCTGACCCGCGCCGACCAGATTCAGTGGATGGAAGGCAAGAACCCGAGCGACACCGGTTATATCGATTATTTTGCGCCGATTGTGGCCGACGCTGAGGCCGGTTTCGGTGGCGTCTTGAACGCGTTTGAATTGATGAAGTCGATGATTGAAGCAGGCGCTGCGGGCGTGCACTTCGAAGATCAGTTGGCGTCAGCCAAAAAATGCGGCCATATGGGCGGCAAGGTTCTGGTTCCGACCCGCGAAGCCGTCGCTAAATTATCAGCCGCGCGGCTGGCTGCAGATGTCATGGGCGTGCCGACCATTCTGCTGGCCCGTACCGATGCCGAGGCGGCTGATCTGGTGACTTCGGACGTTGACGAAAATGACCGCCAGTTCCTGACCGGTGAGCGCACCGTCGAGGGCTTCTATCGTACCCGCAACGGCTTTGATCAAGCGGTTTCGCGAGGCTTGGCCTATGCGCCGTATGCCGATCTGATCTGGTGCGAAACCGGTACGCCTGATCTTGAGTTTGCCCGCAAGTTTGCCGAGG
>JANORY010001182.1:0-1902 GCA_031415535.1 Burkholderiales bacterium
CAGTGTCCCTCGAAGCCTAGCCGATCCGATAAGCACCAATGCCAGCAATATCGACGGATTTCTGAACATGTTGGTTGCCGCTTGCGGTGGTACCCATAGCCCGAAACCTCGATTTGTGTTTGCTGCCAGCAGTAGCACCTATGGCGATCACCCTGGACTGCCCAAATCGGAAGACATCATCGGCAAGCCGATGATGTCTTCCGATTTGGGCAATCCAGGATGATCGCCATAGGTGCTACTGCTGGCAGCGAACACAAATCGAGGTTTCGGGCTATCGGTACCACCGCAAGCGGCAACCAACATGTTCAGAAATCCGTCGATATTGCTGGCATTGGTGCTGATCGGATCGGCCAGGCTTCGGGGGACACTGCCCAGTGCTGCCTGATGCAGTACAAAGTCAACATTCCTGACAGCGTCTTTGCAGGTCTCAAGATTGCAGATATCGCCGTTGATAAATCGGAAATTTTCCCATTGGCGCTCCTCGACAAGACTCTTCACTTCTTCAAGATTACGGCTATGGCCGGTAGCGAAGTTATCGAGCCCCACGACATTTTGGTTCAACTTCAGTAGTGCTTCGAGCAGATTGCTACCGATAAAGCCCGCGACCCCGGTTACCAACCAGACACGAGGTTTCTCGCGTAATTGAGAGACTGCTTGCTCGAACGTTGAATTGATCATCTCTTCAGTCGGTCATTGACACTGCTTACGCGCGCAGGCCAGCCGACGCCGCGAACTGCGTGTTGGGCGATCTTGCGCGAATGGAATGGGCTAGAGTTGCCGAAAAATAGCCCAGGCAGAAATACATTACAGGAAAGGTGAGGTTGCGTGCAAACAGCCAGGATAGACCTGCAAAAACCAGAAACGGCAGGCAGATTAATGCGGCTTGTTTGTCGTCTCGATAGAGAAAAAATAACTGTCGACCGATCAATGCCCACAACAGTAGTAGCGCTAACCAGGGCAGTAAGCCCGCCTGCGCCCACACGTCGAGAAAATTATGAATGTAACGCCCACGTTCATCAAAAGCGTCGAGTTCAAACCCGAAGTAGCCTAAAAGTGGATGTTCGGCGATTGAAGTGATGCCTTGAGTCAGTATTTCTGTTCGTGCCTGATGCGATTCGTCTTCGTTCTCTGTAAACAGTGTTTCATGCCTGCTTCCCTCCAGAGTCTCGGACAGTTTGTAGACGATCCAGACACGGGCGCTAACCGAGGCAAGGACCGCCAAGGCAATGATCGCAATTCGAGCCTTTGGTGTGGAGATCAGCAAGCATGCAACTATTATGGCAATGCTGCCAAATACGGCCGCGCTTCGTGAAGGAATAATGAACAGGAGGACGATGGCCAATGCAGAGATCGCGTATACAAACATGCGCTGACGGAAGTGGCCAATCAGCACCAATGAGCAGACTACCAAAGAGTCGCCAAGCTGTTGATAACCGATGATGACGTCATCTTCCACAAAACGACGTGATAATTCGTCAGTGCTGAAATCGGCCTTCGATTGAAATACGAAGATTGCAATCATTGCCACGGCAATTGAACAGCCGATCCAGGTCTGCGCACCTATGGATATGACCCCGAAAGCATAGAAAAATATCGATATGGCGATCAGGGTGTAGCTTGTACCCAATAGACTCGCACGGCCGCTATGAAATGAGGTAACAAAAAGGTAGCTGAAAAGAATGCCAAGCGCATAAAGTGCAAAGAATACCAGCAATGCCAAGGTAACTCTTCGATCGTCATATCGATCGGCTCGATTGGCAACAACCGCAACCAGTATCAGGAACACTGCTATTGCGGTCCATGCCTGCGAAGGTACTTCACGTACTTCAGCCCACAGAAATGTCAGCAGGCCAAGCGCGAAGATGCTTGCAATCTGCCGGCTGAAGAAGCCGAAGCGATCGC
>JANORY010001183.1:0-1211 GCA_031415535.1 Burkholderiales bacterium
CGCCCGTTGCCATCGTTGAACGGATGGATTTTCACAAAAACGAGGTGAATCATGCTGGCGAAATAGAAAAACTCCTCAAAACTCAATTCCGTCGACAGCAAAAGGGTGATGTCCGCATGGAACTTTTCCATTTCTCCGACCACGGCAAACGGCGAAGCAGCCACATATTCAATTCGACCGTCGGGCGTAGAGACGTACATATTTTGAGTACGAATTTTCCCCTGTTGATGACCAAAAAGCAGATTTTTACTCAACTGTTGATGCGCCTTTGCCAGATTTTCGGCGTTCAGCGGATTGTCTTTTGCGAACGAGTAAGCCGTGTACAAATCATCAATCTTGTTCGTGTAGTCGGGCAAAAACTCGATGCCAAACCGTTTGTGTTTCACATACGAATCCAGTTCGATGTCCTCGCCTTCTATTTTGCTCGAATAAACCGAGGCAACCGACGTGTAAAAACTGAACGCATCTGTGGAAATTTCGGCATCATGCAATTGCTCAAAGGCTTCCGGCAGGCCGGGCGGCACCTGCTTTTTGTATGCTTCGAGGAGCGTGATGGGTAATATTTCCAGTTTTTGAGTCATGTCGAATTAACCATGCGGTTTTGGGGAGGAAGTATTGGATTCATATTTCCTCAAAACTCCGCCTCCATCGAAAAAACCTGCTCCTCCCGTTTGTTCATGATGCCTGCTTTCTGGTAATCGCCGACCCGTTTTTCAAAGAAATTCGTCTTGCCCTGAATCGAAATCATGTCCATCCACGGAAACGGGTTGGCCGTGCCATAAAATTTCTCATTGCCGAGCGAAACCAGCAGCCGGTCGGCGCAGAATTCGATGTATTGCTGCATCATCTCGGCGTTCATGCCGATGAGCGAAACGGGTATCGCGTCGGTCACGAATTCCTTTTCAAATTCGACGGCCTCGGTGATGATGGCCTCGAGTTCGAGCGGGTCGAGCGGGTTTTCGAGCATCGAATAAAGGAGGCACGCGAAATCGCAATGCAGCCCTTCGTCGCGGCTGATGAGTTCGTTCGAAAAGGTGAGGCCGGGCATGAGGCCGCGTTTTTTCAGCCAGAAAATGGCGCAAAACGAGCCGCTGAAAAAGATGCCTTCGACCGCCGCAAACGCCACCAGCCGGTGCGCAAACGACGGAGCCTCATCAATCCAGCGCATCGCCCAATTGCCTTTTTTGGCCACGCATTCGAGGTTTTGCAGC
>JANORY010001184.1:0-12378 GCA_031415535.1 Burkholderiales bacterium
CCGAGCCGAAGGTTGGTTTGGCGGCGCTGGCTGGCGGTCTGAACCGTCTGCCGCGCCAGATTGGCTCGAAGCGCGCCTTGGGCATGATCCTGACCGGGCGTCATGTGCCGGCGCAGGAAGGCTTCGAGCTGGGCTTCGTCAACGAAGTGGTGGCACACGAAAACCTCATGGCGCGCACGCTCGCCTGGGCCGAGCAAATTCTTGCCTGCTCGCCGTTGTCAATCCGCGCCAGCAAGGACGTGGTCTACCGCAGCCTGTCGATGGCCTCCCTGCAAGAGTCCATGCAAACCTCTTACGACTCGGTCATCAAGCTGCGCGACAGCGAAGACTTTATTGAAGGCCCGAAAGCGTTTGCCGAAAAACGTCCGCCGAATTGGAAAGGCCGTTAAGCTTGCGCGCAACGATCAAGGGCAATCTGGCCTTACTCGTGATTTTGGTCGTGGCGCTGGCGCTGTGGTTGCAGGTCGCCAGCGTCAAGCTGTTTGGCTTTCAGGGCCTCGCAATGTTGCTACCTCAGGCGCTGATGGGGGTTGCCTCGGTTGCGTTGTTGTACCACCTGGTCAAGCGCAATTTCGACGTCGGCACCGCGCTGGTCGCCGCACTGCTGTTTGCGATCATGCCGGTGGCAGTGGCGGTGAACCGCACTAACAACACAGACACCGCACTGGTGCTGATTCTGTTGCTGGCGGCGTGGGCGATGTTAAAAGCCACAGAGGAGAGCAGTGCCAAGATATTGATCCTGGCGATGGCCGTGGTCGGCCTGGCGTTTAACGTAAAAATGCTCGCCGGCGTGTTGTTGCTGCCGGTGTTTGTGCTGATCTACCTGAGCATGGCAAAAAAACCATTGCGCGCGCGGATTCGCGATCTGATCGTGTCGTCGGTAGTCTTGCTCTTGGTGTCGTTGTCCTGGGTCGCGGTAGTACAACTGACACCGGCCGATCAGCGACCCTACATTGGCAGCAGCCGCAGCAATTCCATATTTGAGCTGATCCTCGGCCACAATGCCATGAACCGCTTGTTCTCGCCCGGTAATCTGGCAGCCCAAAACGCCAACAAGCTCACCGGTGCGGCCAGCCCCAGTGATTCGGCGGTGGCCGTTCAGCCGGCGGTGACCGCACAACCCCCCGAGCCCGGTGTTGATACCCGCTCGACTATTCGCGAGGTGTGGCTGCGCATGTTTGTGCGCAGTGCCACTGGCCCGCAGCGCTTGCTGGGTGGCCAATTGGCCGCCCAGATTGCTTGGTTCCTGCCGGTGCTGCTGTTCGGTCTGGTGGCCTGGGCCAGCCCTAAGTTGGGCACTTCGGTGCCACAGACGCCTTCGGACGATATCAAGGTCGTGCAACTGGCCCACCGTCGCAAGATTTCAGTGTGCTTATGGATCGGCTGGCTGACGACCTATTGGCTCATCTATAGCTACCTGGGCGGCATCATTCACTTCTACTACCTGGTCACCCTGGCTCCGGCGCTGGCCGTGCTCGGTGCCTTGGCCAGCGTAAAACTCTGGGCGCTGCGCGGCGCGAATCGTCCGATTGCCTGGTTGCTACCGGTCTTGCCGCTGGTAGCGGTAGGCTGGCAATTTCAGGTGCACATGACTGCCATGGGCTGGCCAACGCTGTCCTCGCTCTGGACCCAGCGCGAATCCTGGCTCAATGCGGTTCATGCGGTTTTGATGGTGAGCGTGATCGCGGCGCTAGTGGCCTTGCTGGTCGCACGCGCACGCTCGGGCGGTAGTACTTCAGCTTCTGCCAGGCGGCTCGACGGCGTCGCCCTGGCCGCAACCGGCGCGGCTTTGTTGCTCTTGCCAACGGTCTGGAGTTTAAGCAGCATCTGGGTAGCGGCGCCGGGCATCTTGCCATCGGCCGATTTGTATCGATGGCAAGTCTTGACTCGTGATCCGGTCGCCGCCAGTTTCTTGCGATTCGGACGACTGCCGGACCAGACGCAGTTGATCGAATTCCTCAAGCGTCAGCGGCTGGTGACGCCAAACAGTGATTCGCGTAGCGTTTCGATTTCCGGATCAAAACAGTCGCTGCGAAACGATCGGTTCCTGCTGGCGACCTCTACCACCCTGTGGGCCGCGCCGATGATCATTCTGACCGGTGAGGCGGTGCTCGTGCGCGGCGGTTATCACGGCCTCGATCTGGCGACCACGCCAAAGTCTTTACGTCAATTGGTCGATCAGGGCCAATTACGCTTTGCGATGGTGAACGATGTGCTTCAGTTGAGCCGCCGCCTGGGTGCCGATCAGGCGGGTTCCGAGGTCACCATTTGGATACGCGCGCACGGCAAGCTGGTCGACCCGTCGTTGTGGCGCAGCAGCGCAACGCGCGGCGACGCCGAACTCTATGATCTTCGTCCTGCTTCGCAGTGATCTGTACGGATCCTGTATGGGGGCCGATGCCCTTGAAATGTTCAATTCCAAAGGAGACTTGCCATGATAACCACGATGCAGAATGTGCCGCTGTCGCTGAACCACTTTCTCGAACGGGCCGGCAAGTTGTTTCATCGCAGCGAAATCGTCTCGCGCTTGCCGAACAAGGAGTATGTACGCCACAGTTATGGTGACTATTACCGGCGCACGCGTGCCTTGGCGAGTGCCTTGCTGGCAGCCGGCCTGAACAAGGGCGATCGAGTCGCAACCTTGTGCTGGAATCATCATGCGCATTTGGAATGTTATTTGGGTATTCCGGCGGCCGGCGGCGTGATGCACACCTTGAATCTGCGGCTCGCACCCGCAGACATCGGCTGGATTGCGGCACACGCCAATGACCGCTTCCTGATCATTGACGACATCCTGCTGCCCCTGTACGAGCAGATCAAGGGCCTGCACCGCTTCGAGCGCGTTATCGTTTTTCCATTTGGCGGCCAGCCGGTTGCGGCCGGTTTCGACGATTATGAAAAGCTGCTCGCGCAAGCACCGGTCGATTTCGACTATGTCGCCCATGACGAAAACGATCCAACCTCTATGTGCTACACCTCGGGCACCACCGGACGGCCAAAGGGCGTCGTCTACTCACATCGCTCGACCGTCCTGCATTCGCTGGTCGCTTCGGCGCCTGACCTGGCAGCGATGTCAGCGCAGGATGTCGTGTTCCCGGTCACGCCGATGTTCCATGCCAATGCCTGGGGCATTCCCTATATCTCGCTGATGGTCGGTGCAAAACTGGTCTTCCCGGGACCGCATCTTCATGCCGATGATCTGCTCGATCAGATGCAGGTTGACCCGCCCACCCTGGCGCTTGGTGTGCCGACTATTTGGCTTACCCTGATCCAGAATTACGAGGCCAATCCCGGACGCTGGAAAATGCCGGCCGGAATGCGTAGCCTGGTCGGCGGGTCTGCAGTTCCGGAATCCTTGATTCGAGCTTTTGCAAAACACGGCGTATCGATCAAGCAGGCCTGGGGTATGACCGAAACCTCACCGGTCGCCAGCATGTTTTACCATAAGCCGGAACTCAGCGGTCTGACCGAGGACCAGTGGTTTGCACGCAAGGCGATGGCCGGCGTTGCCGTGCCGCTGGTCGATCTGCGCATCATGGGCGATCACGGCGAATGTGCGTGGAACAATCGCGATGTCGGTGAAGTGCAGGTACGCGGTCCTTACATTACTGCCTCGTATCATCTGGTCGAGAATGATCCCGAGAAGTTTACCGACGACGGCTGGCTGCGCACCGGCGACGTCGCTGCCATCGATGAATATGGTTACGTGCGTTTGTCCGACCGGACCAAGGATCTGATCAAGTCGGGTGGCGAATGGATCAGCTCGGTGGATCTGGAAAACGCCATCATGGCGCATCCGGCGGTGGCCGAGGCAGCCGTGATTGCGGTTGCGCATCCGAAATGGGACGAGCGGCCGCTGGCCTGTGTCGTGTGCAAGCCCGGTCAGAACATCAGCCCTGAGGCTTTGCGTGTGTTCCTGTCGTCGCGGTTTGCCAAGTGGCAGTTACCGGATGCCTTCGAGTTCATCGATGCGATTCCTCGAACCTCCACTGGCAAGTTCTACAAGGCGAAATTGCGCGAGCGTTACGTGAACTGGAAATGGTCTTGATCCTGATGTGGGAGCGCGGCTTTGTGAAGCGTCCCGAACGGTTTCAGATTCGTTAGCCGCAAGGCTTAATATATCCAGCGGGTGGCGTCGGCGCCGGCTTGGAATTAAATCAAGGAGAAAGACTCATGCGTGAAGCAGTAATCGTTTCGTACGCTCGAACCGGTCTGGCCAAGTCAGGCCGCGGCGGCTTTAACATCACGGCACCAATGTCCATGGCGGCCCATGCCATCAAGCATGCGGTGCAGCGATCCGGCGTGGAACCGGCGTTCGTTGAGGACTCGTACCTCGGCAATTGCGCCCATTTGTCGCCGAACATCGGGCGACAGGCCGCGCTGTTGGCTGGCCTGCCGGTCACCACCGCCGGCGTATCGATCAACCGATTTTGTTCGTCCGGTCTGCAGGCGATCGCCATGGCCGCCAATCACATTCGCGGCGACGGTGCCGACTGCGTGGTAGCGGGTGGCGTTGAAAGTATTTCAGTGCCGGGCGGGGCCATGCCCAAGGAAGCATTCGACGCCGAATTGCTGCGCATTGCACCAGCGATTTACATGGCGATGATCGACACCGCCGATATCGTCGCCAAGCGCTATAAGCTCAGCCGCGAGTACCAGGATGAGTTCTCGCTCGAATCGCAGCGCCGCATGGCGGCGGCCCAGGCGGCGGGCAAGTTCAAGGACGAAATAGTGCCGATGGCCACCCGCATGAAAGTGGTCGACAAAAACACCAAGGCCGAATCGATCGTTGACTACACGGTGACCCGCGACGAGTGCAATCGTCCGGAAACGACCCTCGAAGGACTGGCCAAACTCGAACCGGTCAAAGGTCCAGGAAACTTCGTCACCGCCGGCAACGCCAGCCAACTCTCCGACGGCGCGGCCGCCGTGGTGCTGATGGAAGCCAAGCTGGCCGAGAAACGCGGACTGCAGCCGCTCGGCCGATTTGTTGCCTGGGCTGCTGCGGGCTGTGAGCCCGACGAGATGGGCATTGGTCCGGTATTTGCGATCCCGAAATTGCTCAAGCGCCACGGCTTGAAGATCGACGACATTGATCTGTGGGAATTGAACGAGGCGTTTGCCAGCCAGTGTCTGTACAGCCGCGACAATCTTGACATTGACCCGACCAAGTTCAACGTCAATGGCGGCTCAATTGCGATTGGCCATCCGTTCGGTATGACTGGTGCCCGATTGTCCGGGCACATCTTGCTCGAAGGCCGTCGCCGTAAAGCGAAGTGGGGCGTGGTGACCATGTGTATTGGCGGCGGGCAGGGCGGCGCGGGCTTGTTCGAGATCTACAGTTGAGGCGGCACTTGAGTTAGCGTCGCGCGAACTCGACATCAAACCGCTCGATTAAGGGATCGAGAAGGTCTACTAATTCCAGTTCAGACAATATACTGCGTACTCTGATTTGCACAGGAGAGAATTGATGAACAAAGCTGAAACCGAAACCGCCATCCTGGCCGGCGGCTGCTTTTGGGGCATGCAGGACCTGATCCGCCGGATTCCGGGTGTACTCGCCACGCGCGTGGGTTACAGCGGTGGCGATGTTGCCAATGCCACTTATCGTAATCACGGCAGCCACGCCGAAGCGATCGAGGTGCAGTTCGATGCCAAGCGCCTCAGCTACCGTTCGCTGCTCGAGTTTTTCTTTCAGATTCACGACCCCAGCACCCGCAATCGCCAGGGTAACGACTTGGGTGTGTCGTATCGATCAGGCATTTATTACCTATCGGACGCGCAGCGTGAAATGGCCGCCGCAACGATAGCCGACGTCGATGCCTCCGGACTGTGGCCCGGCAAGGTGGTCACCGAGGTCAAGGCCGCCGGTCCGTTCTGGCAGGCGGAGCCGGAACATCAGGACTACCTGGAGCGCATTCCTGGTGGTTATACCTGCCATTTCCCGCGTTCAAATTGGAAGTTGCCGTCGCGCTTGCAGTCGGCTGCTTGAGCGCTGCGGTGTTCCGCTTCGATAACACCTATGCACGCGATCTAAGCGGCGCTTTCGCGCTGTGGCAGCCCGCCACGGTCACCGCACCACGACTGATCTGGCTGAACCTCGCGCTGGCTGCTGAACTCGGGGTTGATGCACTGGCGCTGTCGACACCCACTGGCGTAGCGATGTTGGCGGGAAACTCGCTTCCCGACGGTGCTGAGCCGCTGGCGCAGGCCTACGCGGGCCATCAGTTTGGTGGATTTTCGCCGCAATTGGGCGATGGCCGTGCGCTGCTATTGGGCGAGGTGATCGACAAAAACGGCAAACGTCGCGATATCGCGTTCAAAGGCTCTGGCCGCACGCCATTTTCGCGCGGTGGCGATGGCAAGGCAGCGCTTGGCCCGGTGTTGCGCGAAGTATTGATCGGCGAGGCCATGCACGCGCTCGGCATTCCGACCACCCGTGTGCTGGCCGCCGTTGCCACTGGCGAGACGGTGCAGCGCGAACGAATCTTGCCGGGTGCGATTCTTACTCGGGTCGCCGCCAGCCACTTGCGCGTTGGAACCTTTCAATATTTTGCAGCGCGCAAGGACCACGCCTTATTGCGCCGGGTTGCCGATTATGCGATCGCCCGTCATGACCCGGCGCTGGCGGGCGCGCCGGACCGTTATCTGCGACTGCTGCAGGCGGTCAGCGAGCGCCAGGCGTCTTTGGTTGCGCGTTGGTTGGGCGTCGGCTTCATCCACGGCGTGATGAACACCGACAATATGACGATCTCGGGTGAAACGATCGACTATGGGCCGTGCGCGTTTCTGGAGGCCTACGATCCCGAGACAGTGTTCAGCTCAATCGATCTGCAGGGCCGCTACGCCTACGGCAATCAACCCTCAATCGCGCAATGGAATCTGGCCCGCTTGGCCGAGGCCTTATTGCCGCTGATCAACAGCGACCCCGAGCGAGCAATAGCGCAGGCTACTGAAGTCGTCGAAGGTTTTGCGCAAGACTTTGAGGCGCAACGGCTCGCGGTGTTTCGCGCCAAATTCGGGTTGAATTGCGCCGTCTCAAGCAACGACGATCAATCCTTGATTGACGATTTCCTCAGCCTGCTTCAACAACACAAGATTGATTTCACCCAGGCGTTCAGCGCGTTAGCGCCGGCCTTGCAGGGCGATTCGGCAAGCTTGCATGAGTTGATTCAAGCGGACCAAGGCGCGCTGGATCATTGGCTTGCGCGCTGGTTAGTTCGCCTGCCTGTGCCTACCCGAACGACGAGTCTTGTCGCCATGCGCCTGGCGAACCCGACCTACATTGCCCGCAACTTTCGGGTTGAAGCAGCGCTCGATGCCGCCGTGAACGACAATGATCTGGCACCGTTCGAGCGCTTGCTCGGTGTGCTGCAGCGACCGTTCGACGCGCGTCAGGAAGATGCCGAATTTGCCCAGTCGGCCTCAGTTGAGCAGTCGGCGGGCTATCAGACCTTCTGCGGTACTTAATTAAATATGTGCCTTGACCAGTGCCGCCATAGCGACTGAATTTTCGTCGCCACGGCCTAATAGTCCGGCGACCACGCCGAGTTTGTCGGCTGCCGGACGGTTCTGATGAACCTTCCATTTGCCGATCAGCTTCGAGATCGGAATCTCAATGCCAACAATCACTTTCATCAGTTGTTCTGTGTAATCAAGCGGCGCGTCCGTGACCTTCCAGGGCAGGGCTTGTCGCGCTTCGTGTTGCTGGGTGAGTTGGTTCAGGAACTGCCATAACCAGTTCCGATCCTCAATGGCGATCGGCGAGCCATAGGCATGGACCACCGCGTAGTTCCAGGTCGGTACCGCTTTGCCGTGCTCGTGCTTGCTCGGATACCAGGAGGGTGTGATGTAGGTCTCAGCACCTTGGAAAATCACTAATGAGGGCTGGTTCGATGCGGATGATTTCCAGGCCGGGTTGGCACGGGCCACGTGACCCACCAAAGTTCCGTATTCCCCGCGCGTCGGGTCAATCAGGAACGGAATATGGTTGGCAGTCAACTCGCCGTCGTTTTGCTGGACCCAGGCACCGAGCGGATGGGCTTTGATCAAGGCATGGAGTGTGGCCAGATTCGATTCTTCGTGATGTTTTGGGACGTACATAAGGGCCTCGATACGCTTGGGTCTGTTTAGAGAATTTAAACGTTGCGGTAAATTTTCGGTCGCAGTTTCACCACATTGAGCAGCGACCAATCACCATCCTTCACCGTGTGGCCGGTGGGCCAATGGGGGCGAGCTTCCAATCCGATGAGGGGCATGACCACCTCATGCGCAAGATAACGACCCACCGCCTGAGTCATGAAAGTCTTGATGAAGGTAGCCGAATCCAGCCGCAAGGCATCGACCAGGTTTTGCGCTTCGCCGATCGGCAGTTGAGCGAATCCAGTGCCCTGATCTTGCCGTGCCCGTGCCTCAAGTTCCGATAACCCGCTTTCGAATAACGTGCGGTCCTTGAGCGGCAGGTGCTTGAGGTCAGCGAACAAGTCGAGGCTGCGCGCCGCTGGCATCCGGCCGTCGGGCGAGGCCGGAAGCAGCAGATCGAGCAGCACATTCAACACGCCCATCTGTGTCGCGTTAAAGGCGGCTGTTTTTTCGGAATCTGCGATCTGGTTCGAATTAGTCATCAGTCGAATAAATTTGCCAGGCGCTCTTTCATCGAATCGGCAATGTACAAGGCCAAGGCCTGAATCGTGCTGGTCGGATTCACGCCCGCCGAGGTCGTGAAGATGCTGCCATCGATAATGAACAAGTTGTGTACCTCATGCGCTCGACCCCATTCGTTGACGACCGACTTTGCTGGGTCGGTACCCATGCGGGCGGTGCCCATGTTATGCCAACCAGCGGCCTTCCAGGGCGCTTCGGATTGCATGCTGATGGCACCGGCGGCCGTGAGTACTTCGGTGGATCGTGCCACCGCGTGATCGAGCATCCGCAGGCTGTTCTGACTGAGCGTGTAATTAATCTTCGGTGCCGGGATACCGTTCGAGTCAGTCAAGTGCTCATCCAGCGTGACCCGGTTGTGTGGCTCCGGCAAATCTTCGCAAATGACCACCATGCCGGTGGTGTGCGCGAACAGTTGGCCGAAGGCTTGATGAAAACCAGCGCCCCAGGGAATTTGGCCGCTGCCCAGGCCGTTGATCGCGGTGACCAGCGGGCCACGGCCACGCACGATCTCCATCGTGTAGCCGCGCACGAACCCACGGCTACGGTCGGTCTCATAAAACTCCTGGCTCCAGATGCAACAACCGGACGGGCCGAACTGGCCATCGAGTCGTTCGCGAAAGGTGCCCATTACCCAGGCGTACGGGTGCAACATCAGGTTGCGCCCAACCTGATCGTTGTTATTCGCCAGACCGTTCGGAAAGCGCGTCGATTTCGAGTTCAACATCAGTCGCGGCGTGCCGATTCCGTTGCAGGCCAGCACAACCACTTCGGCCGGCTGAAAGTGTTCAACACCGTCGGCGTCATAGTAGATCGCACCGTTCGCCAGACCTTCGGCGTCGACGGTAACTTCGCGAACCCGGCAACGGCTGCGCAGCTTCACGCCACGGCGAATGGCCTCGGGCCAGTAGCTTATGTCGGTACTACCCTTGGCACCTTGTGCGCAGCCGCTGGTGCAGGGACCTAAATTCAGACATCGGTCGCGGCCTTGGTAGGGGCGCGTAATGATCGCGCTGTCCGAAGGCCACCAATGCCAACCGAGTTTATTGAAGCCGCGTGCCATAGTTTCACCGGAGGCGCCCAGTGGCACGGGCGGCAGTGGTAGTTCATGGGCCGGATAAGCCGGATCACCGGCCAGACCTGATATGCCCATCATCCGATCGTTCAGCGCAAAGTAGGGCTCAAGCGTCTGATAGTCAATCGGCCAGTCATCAGCAACGCCGTCGCAACTCATTACCTTGAAGTCGCTCGGATGAAAACGCGGAAAGTGTGCCGCATAGAGAATTGTGCTGCCACCGACCGCATTAAAATTGGCGATTGAAATCGGCGATTCGGTGTTGTTCACCGGGTAGTCGGCGGGGCGGTTGCGCACATTCGGATCGAAGCTGAACTCACTCAACTGACGCAACTCGCCATCCAGGCCGGTGCTCGGGTACTGCGCCGGATTCATCCAGTCGCCTTGTTCGAGGCAAAGGATGCGCATGCGAGTATCGGCCATGCTCCAGGCGAAGGCCGCGCCGGATGCACCAGCGCCGATGATGAGCACGTCCACCGGATCATTTGTCATGAGTCAATCTTAGCCTAAAGATCGAGGCTAACGGATCGGCGCGCTGTTACCCGCCATGAATTGAGCCTGCGCCAATTCGGCAAATCGGCCGCCAAGACCGACCAATTCACTAAAACTGCCTTGCTCAACTATCCGGCCGTTCTCGAACACCAGAATCCGTGTGGCGTTGCGAATCGTTGCCAAGCGATGGGCGATCACAAAGGTGGTTCGGCCGCGCATCACTTCGTCGAGCGCCAGTTGTACCTTCTGCTCCGTCGAGGCATCGAGTGCGCTGGTCGCTTCGTCGAGGATCAAGATCGGCGGGTCCTTCAGTAGCGCCCGCGCAATCGACAGGCGTTGCCGTTCGCCACCGGACAGCGCGCGGCCGCGTTCGCCGACGCGCTGCTTGATGCCATCGGATTGACGGTCAATAAATTCTGTCGCTTGTGCACGTTCGATCGCCACCCGCAGTTCCTGCTCGGTCGCACCGGGTTTGCCGACCCGCAAGTTGTCCTCGATCGAGCGGTTAAAAAGCAGCGACTCCTGGAATACGACGCCAATGTTGTGGCGCAGCGCGGTGAGGGTCATGGTGCGGATGTCGATGCCGTCAATGCTGACCACACCGGATTGCGGATCGAACACCCGGTGCAGCATGGCCATCGCGGTCGACTTGCCAGCACCGGTGGTGCCGACGATGGCGATGGTTTCGCCGGGTTGCGCACTGAACGAAACATCGTACAGTGCCGAACGTTTGCCATCGTAGGAGAATGAAACGTCCTTGAATTCGACCAAGCCACGGACCCGGCCCGGATCGATCGCATCCGGGCGGTCATGCACCGTGGTTTCGGTGTCATAAACATCGAAGAACTCCTGCAGGCGCGGTGCCGATGTAAACAGGTTGTTGACAAAGCCGACCACCTGTTCGAGTCGGTTGATCAGCATGGTGGCGAAATTCATGAAGGTGACAATCTCGCCAATGCTGGCCTGCCCGCGCAAGTGCAGCCAGGTACCCATCAGCAAGATCGCGATCACCGTCAGCGTGGTCGACGCCCGCGTCAGTATCGCGGCCATTGCCCACCAATTCAGCACCGGCATCTGCGCCGCCAACAACTTGTTGACCAGCATGCGCATGCCGCGCACTTCGGCGTCGATCCGCGCGTAGGACTGCACCAGCGCGACGTTGCCGACCGCGTCGGTGGCCTGCTCGGCCAGATCGCTGTAGTAATTTTCGACATCGCGTTGCAGTTGATCGGTCTTGGTCATCACCAGATTGGTGAGGAACGCAAAGACCACACACAGCAACACCAGCAGGATCGCCAAGCGCCAGTTCAGATAGAGCGATAAGGGCAGCAACACAATCAAAGCGACCATGGCCGCCAGATGCTCGCGAAAGAACGACAGCCAGGTCCACCACAGCGCGTCGGTGCCTTGCATCATCACCTTGAGCAGCCGCCCGGAATGGGTTTCGCCATGAAAAGCGATCGGCAATTGCAAGATATGTTCAAAGTAATCGGCGATAACGAATTGCCGCCGCCGATGCGCCAGCCGGTCGGCGAACAGCGATACCAGCACGCCAGCGGCAATGGTGAACAGCCCGAACGCGGCCCAAATGGCCAACAGTGACACGATATCCGCCCAGGCGAGCGGGCGTTGATCGGCCTGCGCCTTGACGAAGGTGTCGATAATTCGTCCGAACAGCACCGGTTCGGCGAATTGCGCGGTGGCCAGCAGCACATTGGCAATCGCCAGCGTCCAGCCGAGCCGGGCATCGGCACCGAGCAGTCGCAGCACCCGGCCGTAAAGTTTGGTCAGTCCCATTTTGACCGACATGTTAGCCCGAGGAATCCGGCGCTGAACGCTGCGGGCCTTATCATGGCGGCTTCGCCGATTTCAATTTCGCAATTTTCAACTTTTGTAACCCCTCAACATGACCGATACAAGTATTCAATCCTTTCAGGCCGACGTCATCGAAGCGTCGCAACAAACCCCGGTACTGGTCGATTTTTGGGCACCCTGGTGCGGCCCGTGCAAGTCACTGACACCGATCCTCGAAAAGCTCGAGCAGGCCTATGGTGGGCGCTTTAAACTCGTCAAGGTCAATTCCGATGAGCAGCAGCAACTGGCCCAGCATTTCCGCGTCAAATCGATCCCGACCGTCTTTGCGTTCGTGA
>JANORY010001185.1:0-1241 GCA_031415535.1 Burkholderiales bacterium
GTTTCGGACAATTTCGCTCGGCAATGCCGCTTAACGACGCGTTAGTCGATGCGCCACGCAGCTTTAACAACACTCGATCCTGCGCTGAAATCGTTTGCGGATCACGCCGCGAGTGCTGCTCGTCGATCAGCTTCATGGCAACCAACTGGCCCTCAGGCCGTAAAGTCGCTGAACCCTGGTTATCCATATGCAGTAACAGCGGTCCGAGTTCGCGTTTATCAGTGGGGCGATAGAAAAAACAGCCGCATCCCGACGGGGCGCTGTTCTCGCTGATCGGCATGAGCGCGAAGGTTTTTGCCGCCGGCGATTTATTGACTAGAACAGGCTTTGCAGTATTGTCAGGCTTTGCCGCGACGTCAGACTTTGCCGCAGGTTCGGCCTTTGGCTGCTTAGAGGCCCCTGAATCGCTTGGTTTGGCGCTCTGATTTTGGGCAATCGCGGCCGAGCAGCCGATTGTCGCAATGACCCAAGCCAGCAATATTCGACAGCCCAGGCGCGAACAATGCCCTCCAAACGAGTCAATAAACACCTTTTCTCCTCTCGCCAGCGGCCCTTGAAGGGCACTATCAATAGCGATTCGAAAATTATAGGAAGCTCGGAGGGATAATCTCAAGGCCCGGAGAAGAGAATTGACGAATATTCCCAATCGCGACACCTTTGAGTCTGTCACTGACACGCCTTCGGCGGTTTCAACGCAAACCGACCAGGATTTACTGTCGTGTGAGAACAACCCTGGCGCGCAGCAGCCCTTGGCTGAACGACTGCGTCCGGATCGGCTGGCCGACGTGGTCGGCCAATCGCATCTGCTGGGCGCCGGCAAGCCCTTGCGGGTCGCCCTCGAAAGTGGCCGGCCGCACTCGATGATTCTGTGGGGACCGCCCGGCGTCGGCAAGACCACACTGGCGCGATTGATGACGTCGGCCTTCGATGCTGACTTTGTATCGATCTCAGCGGTTTTGGGTGGCGTCAAGGATATTCGCGAGGCGGTCGAGCGGGCGCAAAAGTCGCGCCAGCAGGGGCGCCGAACGATTGTCTTTGTCGATGAAGTGCATCGTTTTAACAAGGCACAGCAAGATGCCTTTTTGCCGCATGTCGAGAGCGGGCTGTTGGTTTTTATCGGTGCAACTACCGAGAACCCATCGTTCGAGGTCAATGGGGCGTTGTTGTCCAGAGCGCGGGTTTATGTGCTGCAACCCTTGAGCACCGCCGAATTGCGTGCCATCGCCGAACGCGCCTTGGCG
>JANORY010001186.1:0-5272 GCA_031415535.1 Burkholderiales bacterium
GCTTGCGCTTCATCGTCTACGAACCAGTTCGGCTGGATCGATTTCCAGTGCTTCGGCCAATTTCACCAAAGTTAGAAGTGTCAAATTCCGTTCACCGCGTTCGCAACTGCTGACATAGGTACGGTCTAGTCCAGCCGTCGCTGCGAGCGCTTCTTGGGAAAGCCCCTTGTTCGTTCTAAACGCACGCAGACGTTTCCCAAACAAGACCTTGATTTTTGAAGCTGCGTCCTTTGTTGCCATGGACGATAATGCCTTGGCAGGAACTTTTAAGTCTACGGACTATAAGTCTCTTTTTAGTCCGCTAAAGGGCCGCAAGTAAAGACTGACCGATGGCCTTGGCGAGTCTTGGCGGTACCGCATTTCCGATTTGCCGATACTGAGAACTCTTGGTGCCAATGAACACAAAGTCATCAGGGAACGACTGAATCCGAGCTGATTCTCTTACGGTCAAACGTCGAACGCCCTTGACCAAACCAGAACGCGGCTTAGAGCCTCCTAAAAGAGCGTGATGATATTCAAGCAGGACACCGCTACGATCAACAATATGAGTTCGATTTCCTCCCGCGCTCGCGGGTATGGTCTGGCACGGCGCGGCCAAATTGATTGGTCGGCCTCCGCCATTAACGAGCATACCTGCCCAGGGGCTTGGCCTTAGGACTGGTTTTTTTGCATAGGTGACAATCGCAGTATTGAGGTCATCTGGAGGGAGAGACGTCAAAACTGCGGATGCACTTTGATAAGGTTGAAGCTCGACGCCGTGTGTGGGCAAAGGGTGGGTAGGTCGGCGAGACAAACCCCCCAAAACTATGACCCGTTGTCGATCCTGAGGGACTCCGAAATCTGCAGCATTTAGCACTGCATGATGTAGGTCATAGCCCAGATCCCGCAGTCTATCTAGACTAGATTCAAGATAATGACGATGCCTTGTTGAAGCCAAGCCAGCTACATTCTCCATCAGAAACAACTTAGGCCGTATTTCTTTGATTGCCCTCACAAATTCGGGGAGCATATCGCGGTGATCTTTCGCAGCTTTTTGTCCGCCCGCTACAGAGAAAGGTTGGCATGGTGGTCCGCCCGCGACAAGATCAACTTTTCCGGAAAGATCACTCCAATCAACTTCCCGGACATCTCCAGAATGCAACCGAACTTCTGGGAAATTTTCTCTGTACGTTTTACAAGCACCCGCGTCAAAGTCGGCTGCCGCAATTGCTTTCCAGCCAGCATTCTTCAGTCCAAGGCTCAGTCCGCCAGCACCTGAAAATAGATCTACGCACCTTGGTGTTGCACTCTCTGTTACCAAACCTACCTCAGACAAATTTGCAAAGCCAAACAACGGTCTTTGAAACATAGCACCTCACCACAATCTCTTGCTTCATGGTAAGGCTTTCCTCGGGATTTGCTATTGGCTCAACTACCGAGCACGATTGTACTAGGCCAACCGCCGGACGAGGCCTAGACTGGGCATTAGGTTTGCGCGCATCGGTTCCTCAAGTATCTAAACGGCATTCGATTTTCCGGTCTGCTGACAGCGCACGCACCCACCAGAAGAACGACAAACCACCCAGTGCACCGACGATCGACAGCGCAAAACCAGCGTAATACGCACCCGTCAGATCATGCAGAAAGCCGCTCGCCCAAGAGCCGGTTGCGGCCCCTGCGCCCATGCCCAGCAGCACCAGGCCGTAGACCCGACCCATTGCGCCCGGAAAATGCCGTGCCGCCAACACCGCCACCAGCGGCGCACGCGAGCCTTGCATGGTACCGAACAGCAGCGCAAACGCCGCGATAAAGACGACCGAGGGATAAAGCGCCGCCAGCGCCAGCATTACGACGCCGGCGATCGAAGCACCGTAGGACAAGGTCGCGACCCAGCGCTCACCAAAGCGTTCGGCCAAAGCGCCAGCGCCGAGATTACCGACGATCGACAACATGCCGACCAATCCGAATATTGTCGCGGCCAACAAGGCCGAGTAACCGGCATCGACCAGATACGCAACCAGTTGAACCTGAATCGTGAAAGTCGCGACCGAGGTGCAAAACATGACGCCGGCGAGCGCCCAGAACACGTGCGAGCGCAAGGCGCGGGCGATCGTCCAGGCAGCTTGTGACTCGACACGTGAGGCAGTTGCGGCGACCACTTCCGGTGAGCCAGCCTCGATCCGTCGCCACGGCAGGAACAACAACAGCGGCAACACCACGGCCACCAGAATTGCGCCGATTGAGTGGTAGGCATTGCGCCAGCCGAACTGGTCGATTAGCGACTGGACCAAGGGTGCAAAAATCAACATGCCCACCCCCAGCGCGGCCGACAGGACGCCCATGGCGCTGGGCAGTCGCGAGCGGAACCAGCGGCTGGCCAAGCTCGATGACGGCACGGCACCGATCAGGCTCGAACCAATCGCGCTCATCACACCGATCAACAGGTACATGTGCCACAAGGCCTGCATCCAGCCGGCCAGCACATAGGCACTGGCGAACATGAAAAGCCCGAGGCTGTAGCAGCGCCGCGCGCCGAGCCGGTCGACCACGACACCGGCCACCGGCGACATCAGTCCGATGACGAGCATGTAGGTCGAGTAGACCCCGGTCAGCGCGGCGCGATCGGCGTCGAACTCGCGCGCCATCGGCAATAGAAACACGGCAAAACTTTCGCCAGCACCGCGCGAAAGTAAACTCATCAGCGTACAGAGCGCCAGCACGCCCAGTGCCGCCCGGTGCTGCTCGGGCGAAGTCCTCAAAATCGATTTGATCAACAGTTCCTGGTGAAGTAAGTTGGCGATTGATGCATTAAGTCAGTTTCGATCGAGTAAATCGGACCCGATCGGGGCCAGCGTATCACGCGGCAAAACCCGGGGTTGTCGTGTACTCGGAGTGATTCGCTATTGTCGTTGACAATGGCTCTTGACCGCCCTCTTCGACTGGAACGTTTTCCCATGAGTTACGACGCACCATTCGCTGGTCTTAAAATTATCGACCTGAGTCAGGGAATCGCGGGTCCCTATTGCGCCATGTTGATGGCCCAGCAGGGCGCGCAGGTCATCAAGGTGGAAGGGCCGGGCGAAGGCGACTGGAGTCGCGCGCTGGGCGTGCGCTACGGCGATCACTCAACGTTTTCGATCATCGGCAATCTCGGCAAACGTGCCGTGGCGATCGATCTGAAACAACCCGACGGCAAGGACGTGTTGTGGCGTTTGTTGGTCGGCGCTGATGTCTTCATTGAAGGCTTTCGACCTGGCGTCACCAAGCGCTTGGGTTTTGACTACGCGACGGTTTCGGCGCGCGAGCCACGGCTGATTTACCTGTCAATCTCCGGTTTCGGGCAGACCGGTCCGCTGGTTGGCCGGCCGGCGATGGACCCGGTGCTGCAGGCCTTCACCGGCCTGACCGGTGAGAACCATGGCCAGGATGGCATACCGCATCGGGTACCGGTGATTCCCATCGATATGGTGACCTCGCTGTACGCCTTCCAAGCGTTGTCCTCGGCGCTCTACGCACGCCGTGACCAATCACGCGGCCGCTATCTCGATGCGAGCCTGATGCAAGGTGCGGCCGGTCTGCAGGCGATCCGCATGATGTCAGCCTATCTGGAAGGCGGCACGGTGCGTCCGGGTGGCGTGCCGGCTGGCATATTCCAAACCGTCGATGGCTGGATATCGATCAGTGCGGTACGCGAACGCGAATGGATCGGTTTGTGTGCGGCGCTTGATCAAACGGCGCTGACCCGCGATGAGCGTTTTTTGACGGCAGCACTTCGCTATCAGAACGAAGCTGCGTTACTTGGTTTGTTGCGACCGCTGATTCAAACTCTGGAGAGCGGCCCGCTGGCACTGCGGCTGACCGAAGCCGATGTGCTGTATGAGCGCGTTAACCGCTACGCCGACTTTCTGAAGGAGGCGCAAGTGATTGAAACCGGGGCGATTGCCTGGCTGTCGCAACCCGGCGTGCCGCAGTTAGTACCGGTTGGCAATCTGCCCGGCATGGCCGCCTTCAAAGACGGCACCCCGTTGGCGACCGCGCCGCGAGTCGGACAGGACACCGCCAGCGTATTGGGCGAGCATGGCTATGACGATGAACAAATCAGGCAATTGGCCGCCCGCGGTGTCATTGATCTGGGAATAAACTAACCGGTTCGAACTTCGACCCAAGGAGGGCTTGATCATGTTTTCCGCGACTGACGATCCTGGCGGGTTTTTTGCCTTGCGCCCGATGCCTGCTTCTGTATTTGATATTGCCTCGCCGTTTGGCAGCGGCGCACAGCTTTTTCTGCAACGGTTTACCAAGAATTCGGCAGAATTGTTGCCACAACATGCTGCCGGTATCAGCATTGCGGCGGCGCAAGCGCGACTGACGTTCGGAGCGTCGGGCGGCGCAATCGAGATTTTCGGCATGACGGACCGATCCGGCAAAGACGCCTTTAACCAGGCCCTGTCGACCAACCGCGCGAAGAATGCCGAAAACGCCCTGCGCAGCGCCATGTCGCTGGGCTCCTTCAACGCCAGCTTCAGCAACGGACTCGGCGAGGAGTTCGAAAAGCAGTATTTCCCGAAAGACCAGGATGGCAGCAGCAATGATCGGTTTCGAGGCGTCATTTGTTATCTGTGGGAATCGATTTCTACAGCGCGCGACGTCGGACTGAGAATTCAAATCGGCTTTGCCGGTCCGCCGCTGACTGAAGGGGACGCCCGAACTTCCGTGCTTGGCCCGCTACATTTAGGCCGTCTGCGCGCGACACCGCGCTCGTCGTTTGCCTGAGCGAACCCGGTCATCGCTGCTACGACCGGTTTTCGTTTTCGCCAACCTTCTTCAGTACGGCGATTGCGGCGGGTACCTGGTTAATTGACATTACACTACAGGTTTGGCTCAGACTTTAACCATCCGCTCGGAGAACAGCAACATGAAATTCGGTATTGGCCAGTCAATGAAACGGGTCGAGGACCAGCGCCTGCTGACCGGCACAGGTCAGTTCGTCGACGACCTGGTGACACCCGGAACCGCGATGGTGTTTTTCCTGCGCAGTCCGCATCCGCGCGCAAAGATTGTTTCGATCGATGTTTCCGAAGCCAAGGCGGCCGAAGGCGTCGTCGGCGTGGTCATCGGTGCCGATCTGCTGGCCGCCGGTGTCACAGCCTTTCCAACGGTTCCGGGCCTCTTGAACACGGCCGGTGAGGCGTGGTCGTCACCGCCCTATTATCCGCTGGCCACCGATGAAGTCCGGTTTGTCGGTCAGGTAGTCGCCGCCGTGATTGCTGAAACACGCGCGCAGGCCGAGTCG
>JANORY010001187.1:0-2453 GCA_031415535.1 Burkholderiales bacterium
GGCTGGCGCGAGCGCCGACACGGCAGTGCATTGGGAGTCCGATGGCAGTGGTGAGTTTTCGGTTGACACGGTCAGCAAGACCTCGCGCGGTACCGAAGTCACCTTGCATCTGCGCGCCAATAAGGCCGAGGATGACCAATACAATCTCGACGAATTGCTGTCGAGCTGGAAACTCAAGCAAATCATCCGCAAGTACAGCGACCATATTTCCTTGCCGATCGTCATGGCCAAAGAAGAGTGGGACAAGGACAAGAGCGAGTATCGGCAGTTGCCGGAGCAGGAAACCATCAACCAGGCCAGTGCGCTGTGGACCCGCTCAAAGTCGGACATTACCGAGGAGCAGTATCAGGCGTTTTACAAACACCTGACCAATGATGTTTCCGAGCCGCTGGCTTACACACACAACCGTGTCGAGGGTCGCAGCGAATACACCCAATTGCTTTTCATTCCGGAGAAGGCGCCGTTTGATCTGTGGGATCGCAAGAACCCGCGCGGCGTCAAGCTTTATGTACGGCGCGTGTTCATCATGGACGATGCCGAGCAGCTATTGCCCGCTTATCTGCGATTCGTTCGCGGCGTGATTGATTCAAGCGATTTGCCGCTGAACGTCTCGCGCGAAATCCTGCAGGAATCACGCGATGTCAAGGCGATTCGGGAAGGCGCTACCAAACGAATCTTGAGCATGATCGAGGAGTTGGCCGAGAACAGCGGCGAGAAGTTCGGCGGTTTCTGGAAAGAGTTCGGCCAAGTGCTGAAGGAAGGCATGGGCGAGGACTTCAGCAATCAAGAGCGACTCTCGAAGCTGCTGCGCTTTGCATCGACCGATACCGCCGCCGGAGAAGCGACGGTTTCGCTCGCCGATTATGTGGCGCGCATGAAAGAAGGCCAGGACAAGATTTATTACGTTACGGGTGATACCGATTCGGCCGCCCGCAACAGCCCCCATCTGGAAATCTTTCGCAGTAAATCGGTCGAGGTTTTGTTGTTGACCGATCGGGTTGACGAATGGATGCTGTCGTTCTTGCAAGAGTTCGATGGCAAGGCGCTGGTGTCGGTCGCCCGCGGCGGCCTTGATCTTGGCAAGCTCGAATCGGAAGAAGAAAAGAAACAAACCGAACAGGACAATGCCGAGTTTTCAGACCTTCTGAAAAGCATCAAGACTGCGCTGGGTGATCAGGTTAAAGAGGTTCGCTTGACTCATCGCTTGACCGACTCGCCAGCCTGTTTGGTGTCCGAGGAGGGGCAGATCAGCGGCCATCTTGAGCGACTACTCAAACAAAGCGGCCAGAAAGCGCCACCCCGACAAACCATCCTCGAAGTCAACCCCAAGCACGCGCTGGTACTGGGTATGCGCAAACCGCAGGCCAACATTGAAGATTGGGCAAAGCTGTTGTTCGATCAGGCCTTGCTGGCCGAAGGCGGTCAGTTGCAAGATCCTGCGTCCTTTGTGCGCCGCCTGAATGACATGCTGCTGTCGATGAGTGGGCGGGCCGGCGTCTAAAGTGCAAGCTGGGTCGGTGATTCGAAATGTTCTCGAATGAGTGATCGATTCATCAAGACAGCGATCGGTAACGCGATCACCTTGTCCGAGCAGGGTGGGGTGCGTTACCTGCATTTTGGTACCGACTGGGTCCAGGGTGCGATGCGCCTGTCGCGTCCGTTTGTGATCGAAATTGACTACGTGCGCGACATGATGGCCTGGCTGCTGTTTCTGGAGTCGCCGCAACGAATCTTGCAGCTTGGTCTCGGTGCCGCCGCCTTGACCAAGTTCTGTTACCGATTTTGTGCGCCCAGCCGAGTCGAAGTGGTTGAAATCGATCCAAAGGTTCGTGATATTGCGCGGCGCTGGTTCGCCCTGCCGCCGGACGATGATCGGCTGGAAGTCACGATCGCGGACGCCCACGCGTTCTTGCGTGCGCCAGGGCACCAGGCTACTTACGGCGTGATTCAAGTCGATCTGTACGATCGCGAGGCACGTGGACCGGTGCTCGATTCAGTCGCCTTTTATCGTGCCTGCCGCGCCGCGCTCGGGCAAGCTGGCGTCATGACCGTCAATTTGTTCGGTGAAGACGAATCGTTCCAACGAAGTCGCCAGAACCTGCGGCGTGCGTTTGGCGGCCGGGTGGTGTACTTGCCGGCGCTCACGGAAGGTAATGTGGTCGCGCTGGCCTTTTCCGGGCCGCCGCTCGAGATTTGTGCCGATGCTCTTTTGCGCCGCGCTGACTGGCTGAAGTCACAACTGGGTTTGCCGGCAACGTCCTGGGCAAAGTCATTGCTGGGCACTTCGCCAAGTTTTCGCCTCTGAACAGAAAACGCGGACGGCGTGCGCAATTTGCGACAACGCGCACGCCAGGGCGCACTTGCCAGCCAGCACTAGCCGCCGTTCATCCGTCAAGAAGTGCCGTTTCGGGCGCGACTCGGTACCCTCGCACGGATGGAAATGGACATGATCG